>CAZKQE010000162.1:0-6597 GCA_964554725.1 uncultured bacterium | reverse complement strand
ATCGTGTAGAGCACCGGGAACTCGAGCTGGTCCTCGTGCGCGTCGAGGTCGATGACCCGGTCGTAGATCTCGTTCAGCACCTCGGCCGGACGCGCGTCCTTGCGGTCGATCTTGTTGATCACGACGATCGGCGGCAGGCCCAGCTCGAGCGCCTTCTTGAGCACGAACCGCGTCTGGGGCAGCGGGCCCTCGCTCGCGTCCACCAGCAGCATGACGCCGTCCACCATCTTGAGCGTCCGCTCGACCTCGCCGCCGAAGTCGGCATGCCCGGGCGTGTCGACGATGTTGATCTTCGTCTTCCCGAACCGGACCGCCGTGTTCTTGGCGAGGATCGTGATGCCCTTCTCACGCTCGAGGTCGTTCGAGTCCATGACCCGCTCGACGACGTCCTGGTTCTCGCGGAAGACACCGCTCTGCCACAGCAGCGCGTCGACCAGCGTGGTCTTCCCGTGGTCCACGTGGGCGATGATGGCGATGTTTCGGATGTCCTCGCGGACGGCGCTGTCCGATCCGCGGGGGGTCTGCGTCTGCGCTGCGCTCATGCGGGGCGTCTCGCTCTCGTCGGGGGTGGAACGCGACGGGCGGGGGTCTGGCCCCCGCCCGCGCGCATGCTGCCGTGCTCGATGCCGGCGCCGGGACTCAGCCGGTGGTCACCGACCGTCGCGGCGCCTTCTTGGCGGGCGCCGGGGCGTCCGGCCCCCCTTCCCTGCGCTTGCCGCGCCGGGGCCGCTCGGTCTCGCCGCCGGCCGCGGACTCCGCCTTCGGCTTCTTCTCCGGCTTCTCGCCCTTCTGCGCGCGCTCCTTCGCCTCGGCGGCGGCGATGCGGGCCTGGCGCTCGGTCTCCTTCTGCTCGACCGACTTCACCAGCTCGAGGTAGGCGGTCTCGCCGGCGTCCCCGAGCCGCCGTCCGATGCGGACGATGCGGGTGTAGCCGCCCGGCCGCTCGGCGTACCAGGGCGCGATCGTGGCGAACAGCTTGTGGGTCACCGCCGGCCGGGTGACGAAGCGGTCCACGTGGCGGCGCGCCGCGACGTCGCCGCGCTTCGCGAACGTGATGAGGCGCTCGGCCAGTCGGCGCGACTCCTTGGCCTTGGCGACGGTGGTCTCGATGCGCTCGTACTGGAACAGCGCCGTGACCAGGTTGCGGAGCACCGCGCGCCGGTGCGAGGCCGTGCGGCTCAGCTTGCGGTGGTCTTTACGGTGTCGCATGTCGAATGATCCCTTCCCGCGGCGTGGGACGAGCGGGGGCCGGTGGTCCGGCCCTCACGCGTCGAGCCGCGCCGGGCTGCGGTTCTCGTAGTACGGGCTGATGTCCATGGCGAAGTGCAGACCCATCTCGCTCAGGATGTCCTGGATCTCCTTGAGCGACTTGCGGCCGAAGTTGCGGTACTTGAGCATCTCCGGCTCGCTCTTCTGCACCAGGTCGCCGATGCTCTTGATCTCCGCGGCGCGCAGGCAGTTGCTGGAACGCACCGAGAGCTCGAGCTCCTCGACGCTCCGCTCGAGCAGCCGGCGGACCCGCTGCCGCTCCTCGTCGACCTCCTCCTCGACCTCCTCCTCGATCGGCTCCTCGAAATGGATGAAGAGCGTGAAGTGGTCGCGCAGGATCTTCGCGGCGACGGCGACGGCGTCCGACGGCAGGATGCTGGCGTCGGTCCAGACTTCCATCGTCAGCTTGTCGTAGTCGATGCGCTGGCCCAGCCGCGTCGTCTCGACGTTGTAGTTGACCTTGATCACCGGCGAGAACATGGAGTCGATCGGGATGACGCCGATCGGCCGGTCCACCTGCGAGTGCTGGTCGGCGGAGACGTAGCCGCGCCCGGCGTCGATCTCGACCTCCATGCGCAGGTCGCCGTCCTTGTTCAGGGTGGCGATGTGGAGATCGGGGTTCAGCACCTCGATGTCCGCGTCCACCAGCAGGTTGCCGGCGCGCACCTCGCCCTTGCCGCGCACCTCGAAGGTGCCCTTCTTGGGACCGTCGCCGTGCAGCTTGAGCCGCACCTGCTTCAGGTTGAGGATCAGCTCCGTGACGTCCTCGATGACCCCGGGGAGCGTCGAGAACTCGTGCAGCACGCCGTCGATGCGGACCGCGGTGATCGCGGCGCCCTGGAGCGACGACAGCAGCACGCGACGCAGCGCGTTGCCGAGCGTGAGCCCGAACCCGCGCTCGAGCGGCTCGATGACGAACTTCCCGTACGACGGGGTGTTCCCGGCATCGGGCACGACCTGCTTGGGCATCGTGAGATTCTTCCACTTCATCGGCAAGCCTCCTTGGGGAGGACGAACGGTTACTTCGAGTAGAGTTCGACGATCAGCTGTTCGTTGATGGGCACCGGGATGTTCGCCCGCGTCGGGATGTTGAGCACCCGTCCGCTGAGCTGCTCGGGATTCAGCTCCATCCACTCCGGGACGCCCTGGCCCTTGCGGGCCTCGAGCGAGGTCTGGACCACGGTCATCTTGCGGCTCCGCTCGCGCACCCGCACCTCGTCGCCGGCGCGAACCAGGAAGGAAGGGATGTCCACCGTACGACCGTTCACCTGGAAGTGTCCGTGGCGGACCAGCTGCCGGGCGGCGCTCCGCGAAGGCGCGAATCCGAACCGGAACACGATGTTGTCGAGCCGCCGCTCCAGCATCTGAAGCAGCACCTCGCCGGTCACGCCCTTGGTGGTGGCCGCCTTGGCGAAGTAGTGGCGGAACTGCCGCTCGAGCAGGCCATAGATGCGGCGCGCCTTCTGCTTCTCGCGCAGCTGCTGGCCGTAGTTGGTCTCCTTGATCCGCCGGCTCTTCCCGTGTTCACCCGGCACGTACCCCCGCCGCTCGAAGGCGCACTTGTCGGTGAAGCAGCGCGTACCCTTGAGGAAGAGCTTGGTGCCCTCTCGCCGGCACAGCCGGCATCGTGCATCGTGATAGACCGCCATCGATGATCGCTCCTAGACCCGGCGCCGCTTGGGCGGTCGGCATCCGTTATGCGGGATCGGGGTCACGTCCTTGATCGCCGAGACCTCGAGCCCCGCCGCCTGCAACGACCGGATCGCCGCCTCGCGCCCCGCGCCCGGTCCCTTCACCCACACCTCGACGCGTTTCATGCCGAGGTTCAACGCCTCGCGCGCGCTCGCCTCCGCGGCCACCTGGGCGGCGAACGGCGTGCTCTTGCGGGAGCCCTTGAAGCCCACCTTGCCCGCGCTCGCCCACGTGACGACGTGGCCGTCCGTGTCGGTGATGGTGACGATCGTGTTGTTGAAGCTCGCCTGCACGTGAGCCACGCCGTTCGTGCTCACCTTGCGGTCGCGCTTCCTGGTCTTCTTCGCTTCAGCCACTCGAAACCTCCGTGCGGGCTCGGACGGCCCGGCTGGATCAGCTCTTCTTCGCCGGGGCCGACTTGGCCGCGGCCGTCGGACGCTTCATCCCGCCCGCCGTCTTCTTCGGACCCTTGCGCGTGCGCGCGTTGGTCTTGGTGCGCTGTCCCCGCACCGGGAGCCCGCGCCGATGGCGCAGGCCCCGGTACGCGCCGATGTCCATCAGGCGCTTGATGTTCATCGCGACCTCGCCCCGGAGCGCGCCCTCCACCTTGTAGTCGCGCTCGATGATGCTGCGGAGCTTGCCGCTGTCCTCGTCGCTCAGAGCCTTGACCCGCGTATCGGGGCTCACCCCCGACTGCGCGAGGATCTTGCGCGCGGTGGTCCGCCCGATGCCGAAGATGTAGGTGAGCGCGACCTCGATGCGCTTGTCCGCCGGAAGATCGACGCCCGCGATTCGTGCCACGAAATCCCTCCTTCGCTACTTCTGACGCTGCTTGTGCCGCGGATTGCGCTTGCAGATCACGCGGATCACGCCCTTGCGGCGCACGATCTTGCAGTTCTCACAGATCTTCTTGACCGATGACCGGACCTTCATGTCGCACCTCCCTGCCGCCTGCTACTTGTACCGATAGACGATGCGTCCGCGCGAGAGGTCGTAGGGAGAGAGCTCCACCGTGACCTTGTCGCCGGGAAGGATCTTGATGAAATGCATCCTCATCTTGCCCGAGATGTGGGCCAGCACCTTGTGCCCGTTCTCCAGCTCGACGCGGAACATCGCGTTCGGCAGGGGCTCGACGACGGTGCCCTCGACCTGGATGCCTTCCTCTTTCGCCAATACGACCTCGCTCCTAGCTCCCGTCCACCCGCGACAGGATCTCCGGCCCGTCGGGGCCCACCGCCACCGTGTGCTCGAAGTGCGCGCTCAGCGAGCCGTCCTTCGTCACCACCGTCCAGCCGTCCGGCTGGGTGACCACGTCCGGCGCGCCGACGTTCACCATCGGCTCGATCGCCAGCACCTGCCCCGCCATGAGCCGCGGGCCCCGCTCGGGCGTCCCGTAGTTCGGGACCTGCGGCTCCTCGTGCATGTGGCGGCCGATCCCGTGGCCGACCAGGGACCGTACCACCGAGAACCCGTGACGCTCGACGTGCGACTGGATCGCGTGGGAGATGTCCCCCACCCGGTTCCCCGCCTTCGCCTGGGCCACACCCTTCATGAGCGCCTCGCGTGTCACCTGCAGCAGCCGGTTCGCCTCCTCGCTCACCGTCCCGACCGGGAAGGTGAACGCCGCGTCCCCGTAGTACCCGCCCATCTCCACGCCGACATCCACGCCGACGATGTCGCCCTCGACCAGCGCCCGCGCGCCCGGGATGCCGTGGACCACCTCGTCGTTGACCGACGGACAGATGCTCGCCGGGAACCCCCGGTAGCCCTTGAACGCCGGACGTCCGCCGTGCTCGACGATGAACGTCTCGGCCATCCGGTCGAGGGCCGCGGTCGTGACGCCCGGCCGGATCTCCCGGCCCAGCATCTCGAGGGTCCGCGCCACCAGCGCGGCCGCCGCCCGGATCGTGTCGATCTCCTCCTTGCCCCTCAGATACACGGTGCGCGCCACGCCGGCCGCCTACAGCCCGAGCGTCCGGGCCAGCGTCCCGTACACCTCGTCCATCGTCCCCAGCCCCGGGACCTCCTGCAGGCGCCCCTGCGACCGGTAGTGCTCGAGCAGTGGCGCCGTCTCGCGCCGGTACACCTCGAGCCGCTTTCGCACCGTCTCCGGCACGTCGTCCACGCGCTGAATCAACTCCGAGCCCGGATGGTCGTCACAGTGCCGCCCGTCCCGCGGCGGCGCGCTGACCAGGTTGTAGGCCCGCTTGCAGATCCCGCACTCCCGGCGCGCGCTCATGCGCCGGGCCAGTTCGTCCTCCGGGACCGCCAGGCTGACGACCGCGTCGAGCGACTGTCCCCGTTCCGCCAGCATGGTGTCGAGCGCCTCGGCCTGCGGCACCGTGCGGGGGAACCCGTCCATCACGAACCCGGGCGCCGCGTCCGCCTGCGCGCTGCGTTCCCGTACCAGCTTGATCATCACGTCATCGCTGACCAGCATGCCCGCGTCCATCAGCTTCTGGGCCATGAGCCCCAGCGGCGTCTTCCTCGCGACCGCGCCGCGCAGGATCTCGCCCGTGGAGATGAGGGCCCAGCCGTTCCCGTACGCCAGCCGTCGGCCCTGTGTGCCCTTGCCGACGCCGGGCGGTCCCAGCAGGACCACCCTCACCACTACATCCTCTGGCGGCCGCGAATCCGGCCGCGCTTCACGAACCCTTCGTAGTGCCGGAGCAGCAGGTGCGATTCGACCTGCTGCAGCGTGTCGAGCGCGACGCCCACCACGATCAGGACGCTGGTGCCACCGAACCCGAGGAACGGCAGACCCATCGCCGCGATCAGCATGTCCGGGATCGTGGCGATGATCGCCAGATAGATCGCGCCCGGCAGCGTGATGCGGGACAGCACCCGGTCGATGTACTCCGCGGTCTTGCGCCCCGGCCGCACACCGGGGATGAAGCCGCCCGACTTGCGCATGTTCTCCGCCAGGTCGTTCGGGTTCAGCACCACCGCGGTGTAGAAGTAGGTGAAGAAGACGATGATCAAGCCATAGATCAGGTTGTAGGCCCAGCCCAGCGGGTTGAACCACTGCCCCATCGAGGCCAGCGGGTGGTTCGGCGGCACGAAGCCGGCGACCGTCGCGGGCAGGATCATGATGCTCGACGCGAAGATGATCGGGATCACGCCCGCGGTGTTGATGCGCAGCGGGATGTGGGTGGCCGCGCCGCCGTACATCCGGCGCCCCACGATCCGCTTCGCGTACTGGACCGGGATCTTGCGCATCCCCTGGGTCATCAGGACCACCGAGGCGATCACCCCGATCATCACGACCAGCACGACCAGGATCGCGAGCAGCGAGAGCGTGCCGCCGCGGAAGCTGTCGTACGCCTGCAGGACCATGTTCGGCACGCCGCCGACGATGTTGACGAAGATGATCAGCGAGATGCCGTTGCCGATCCCGTGCTCGGTGATCTTCTCGCCCAGCCACATGACGAAGATCGTCCCCGCGGTCTGGGTGATGATCGTCGAGAGCGTGAACATCACGCCCGGCTCGGGCACCACGCTCAGCCCCTGCGACGCGCCCATGTTGAGCAGGAACACGCTGTACGCGTACGACTGGACGATCGAGATGAGCACCGTCCCGTAGCGCGTCAGCTGGGTGATCTTCTTCTGCCCTTCCTCGCCCTCCTTGCGCAGCTT
>CAZKQE010000161.1:0-6685 GCA_964554725.1 uncultured bacterium | reverse complement strand
CACGCGGACGCCGGCTACCCGGAGGCGATCGAGCACGCCCGTCGCACCGGCCTGCGCCTGCCGGGGATCACGTCGTGACCTCGTCCGCCCCCGGCGGCACCCACGACAAGGCGGTGGCGGGGCGCGCCTCCTACCTGGTGCTCCACAACACGGCCGAGGTGGCGACCCCCGACGAGACCGGCACGCGGATCCTGCGCTATCCGAAGGGAGCGATCGCCTTCCGCGAGGGGCGGGTGCTCGAGCTGGGGCCCGGGGTCGAGCTGCTGCGCCGGCACGGGGAGGCGCGCCCGATCAACGCGAACGGGCGGCTGGTGACGCCGGGCCTGGTGGACTGCCACACCCACATGATCTTCGCCGGCCACCGCGCGCTGGAGTTCCAGCGCAAGCTGGCGGGCGAGAGCTACGCCGCGATCGCCGCCGCGGGCGGCGGCATCCGCTCGACGGTCGCGGCGACCGCCGCCGAGCGCGACGACGTGCTCGAGAAGAGCCTGGCCGCGCGGCTCGAGCGCTGGCGCGCGAACGCGTGCACGACCGTCGAGGTGAAGAGCGGCTACGGGCTCACGCCGGCGGCGGAGCTGCGGCTGCTCGACCTGATGCGCGCCGCGGTGAACCGGGTGCCGGTGCGGGTCGTGCGCACCGCGCTGCTGCTCCACGCGCTGCCCGAGTCCCATCGCGACCGCCGGGCGGCGTTCGTCGCCGAGATCGTCGAGCGCGCGCTGCCGGAGATCGCGCGCCGCGAGTTCGCGAGCGCGGTGGACGTCTTCTGCGACCCGGTGGGGTTCACCGCCGACGAGTGCCGGACGGTGCTGAGCGCGGCGCGCGGGCTCGGGCTGGCGATCCGGCTGCACGCCGACCAGACCGGCGACGGGGGCGGGGCGCGGCTCGCCGCCGAGCTGGGCGCCGCCTCGGCCGACCATCTCGAGGCGGCGGGCGAGGCGGAGTGGCGCGCGCTGGCCGCGGCCGGCACGGTCGGGGTGCTGCTCCCGGCCGCGGCGCTCTCGCTGGGCCAGACCCTGCCGCGCGCCGCGATGCTGCGGGCGAGCGGGGCGCGCTTCGCGATCGCCACCGACTTCAACCCCGGCACCGCCCCGGCCCAGTCGCTGCTCGAGTGCGCGGCGCTCGCCGCCCGGTTGTGCGGGCTCAGCGCCGAGGAGACCCTGATGGCGGTGACCTGGAACGCGGCGCGGGCGCTCGGGCTCGAGGGCCAGGTGGGCCACCTCAACCCCGGCGCCTGGGGGGACGCGGTCGCCTGGGAGTGCGAGTCGCTCGAGGAGCTGCCCTACTGGATGCCCGCGGTGCGTCCCGACTGCGTCTTCATGCGCGGCGCCGACCTGGCGCTGCCGGCGGTCGAGCGCAGGGTGTGGCCCTGAGCGGAGCCGCGGCGCCGGGCCGCTCCCCGGGGCCCGCGCCGGCTTCTGGTAGCATGCCCGGACCCCGTCCCTGAGTCCCGCCCGCCCCCCGGAGATGCCGTCCCCATGGCCCGGATCGTCGAGTGCGTCCCCAACGTGTCGGAAGGCCGCCGCCCCGAGGTGCTCGAGGCGCTGATCGAGTCCATCGCCGCGGTGCCGGGCGCGGTCCTGCTCGACAGCGAGATGGACGCCGACCACAACCGCGGCGTGCTCACCTTCGCCGGCGAGCCCGAACCGGTGATGGAGGCCGCGTTCCGGTTGACGAAGCGGGCCGCGGAGCTGATCGACCTCAACCACCACTCCGGCCAGCACCCGCGCATGGGGGCCACGGACGTGGTGCCGTTCGTGCCGGTCGAGGGTCTGTCGCTCGAGGACTGTGCCGAGATGGCGCGCGCCACCGGCCGCCGCATCGGCGAGGAGCTGGGCATCCCGGTGTTCCTCTACGAGGCCGCCGCCTCCCGGCCCGCGCGGGTGAACCTGGCGGACGTGCGGCGCGGGGAGTTCGAGGGCCTGCGCGACCTCATCGGCACGGACGAGAGCCGGGCCCCGGACTTCGGGCCGGCGCGCATCCATCCCACCGCCGGCGCCACCGCGGTGGGCGCGCGACGGTTCCTGGTCGCCTTCAACGCCAACCTCAACACCGGCGACGTCCGGGTGGCGAAGGCGGTCGCGGCCGCGATCCGCGAGCAGGGCGGCGGGCTGCGGAACGTGCGCGCCCTGGGCTTCTCGATCGAGGGCGGCCGGCGCGCCCAGGTGAGCATGAACCTCGTGAACACCGAGGCGACCCCCATCCACCGGGTGCTGGCGCTGGTGCGCGAGGAGGCCGCGCGGCGCGGGGCGGCGATCTCCGGCTGCGAGGTCGTGGGCCTGATCCCCGAGTACGCGATGCTGGACGCCGCCGAGCACGCGCTCCAGCTCGAGGGGTTCCGTCGCGACCAGGTGCTGGAGATCCGGCTCCAGCGGCCGCCGCTCACCGGGGCGCTCACCCTCGCTTCGCTGATGGACCGGGTGGCGGCCGACACGCCGACCCCGGGCGGCGGCACGGTGGCCGCGGTCGCGGGCGCGCTCGCCGGCTGCCTGGCGGCGATGGTCGCCAACCTGTCGATCGGGCGGAAGAAGTACGCCGCCCATGCCGACGCGCTGCGGGACGCCCGGCGCGACGCCGAGCGCCTGCGTGGCGAGCTGATGTCCCTCGCGCGCCGCGACGCCGAGGCCTTCGACGCGGTGCTCCAGGCGGGGCGTCTCCCGCAGGGGAACGCGGACGAGACGGCCGCCCGCGAGCGGGCGATGGCCGCCGCCGGGCTCGAGGCGGCGAAGGTCCCGCTCGCCACCGCGGGCGCCTGCCTGCGGGTGCTGGAGCTGGCGGCGGTGGTGGCCAAGTGCGGCAATCCCAACGCCATCACCGACGCCGGGACGGCCGGGCTGCTGGCCCGGGCGGCGGGGGAGGGGGCGCTGCTCAACGTCGAAATCAATCTGAAGTCGCTCCCCGCATCGGCCGATAAGCAGGGAGTGGAAGCGGAGTTGCACCGCGTCCACTCCTCACTCGCGCCCGCCGCCGAGGCCTGCAACGCCGCGGTGCGGGCCGTCCTCGGCGCAGCATAGGGACGTGGGAGCCGGCGAGCCGGCTCGCGCACCCGTGGGAGACCCACCGAATTGGACAGGGCGATCGACATCAAGCGCCGGGCGCAGCGGTGCATCCAGAGCGGGGACCTCCCCGGCGCGCTCGCGGAGTACGAGAAGCTGATCGCCGCCGACACGACGGACCCCTACACCTACGTGCTGCTCGCCGACCTGCTGTTCAAGATGGGCGACCACGCCCAGGCCGCCGACCGCTACTTCACCGCCGCCACCTGTTACGAGAAGGCCGGCCTCTACAAGAACGGCATCGCGGTGTGCAAGAAGATGCTGCGCCTGGCGCTGGCGCCGGGGCAGGTGCTCGGGCGGCTGGCGACCTTCCACGCGCTCGACGGGCTGCCGACGGAGGCCAGCCTCTACTTCACCCAGTCCGCCGAGCACCTGGTGCGCGAGAGCCGGCTCAAGGAGGCGGCGGCCGCGCTGCGCAGCGCGTTCGAGGCCAGCCCGGACAACGTGCGGGCACTCGAGCGGCTGGGCGAGGTGCACGGCCTGCTCGACGATGACGGGGCCTCCGCGCTGGCGTTCGCCGAGGCCACCCTCTACTACGCGCGCGCCGGCCTGGCGGCCGACGCCGAGCGCTGCCGCCAGCACGCCGAACGGCTGCGGCCCGGGGTGGTCGCCGCGTTCGAGGCCCAGGCGCCTCCGCCGCCGGCCCCGGGCGCCCCGCGGCCGGTGGTGCGCGAGGCGCCGCCGGTCCCGAACGCGCCGTTCCGCGAGGCCGAGGTTCCCGCCGGCCCGCCGCGCCTCGAGCGGATCGAGTCCGGGACGGCGCTCGAGACCGACCGCCCCGCGACCTTCGTACCCCCGGTCGGGCCGGTGGACGGAGGCATGGAGATCGAACGGAACGCCTCGCCGTTCGCCGCGGCTCCGGCCGAGGTCCCCGGTCTCGTCCCGGCGGAGGAACCGGCCGAGCTGGCGGTGGCCGGGCCGGCGCCGGGCGGGGCCGAGCTGCGCGAGGTCGAGGGGCTGCTCGAGCAGGCGCAGACCGAGTTCCGGGCCGGGCGGCTGGCCGACGCGGCACGCATCCTCGCCCGCGCCGCGGCGGCCTACGAGGCGATCGGGCGGCTCGAGGAGGCGGCCTCCATCCACCGCAGCCTGTGCCGCAGCCCGCACGCCACCGGCGAGATGCTCGAGCGCTGGCTCGCGAACTGTGAGCGCCGCGGGGAGTCCGGCGAGGCGGCCGAGGTCGCCTGCGAGCTGGGCGATCGCGCCTACCAGGCCGGCGAGCTCGAGGCGGCGCGCGCCTGGTACACGCGCGCCACCTCGCTCGAGCCGGGCCATGCGCAGGCGGTGCGCCGGCTGTCGCGGCTCGAACCGGGGGACGGCCGCGCGCCCGCGGAGCCGTCCGCCCCCCCGACGCCGCCGGCGGCCGCCGAGGGCGATGGGCGCGTCCAGGTGGCGGTGGACCGCGGCCGGGCGGTGACCTTCGACTTCGACTCGATGCTGGCCGAGTTCCAGCGCGGGGTCGAGGCCCAGATCGCCGGCGATGCGCAGGCGCACTACGACCTCGCCGTGGCCTACCGCGAGATGGGGCTGGTCGAGCAGGCGGTCGAGTCGTTCCGGCTCGCCGCGCGGGACTTGAACTTCCGCCAGCGCTGCTCGGAGATGATCGGCCGCTGTCTGCTCGACGAGGGGCGGTGCGAGGAGGCCGCGCGCGCCCTCACCGAGGCGCTCGCGTTCGCCGCGCTCGAGCCCGAGCACGCGATCAACGTCCGCTACCATCTCGGGGTCGCGCTCGCGGGCTCCGGGCGTCCGCAGGAGGCGCTGGAGGAGTTCGAGCGGGTGCTGGCGATCGACGCGGGTCACGGCGACGTCCTGACGCGGGTCCGGGAGCTGCGGAAGCATCTGGAGGCCGCCTGATGCCGGGCCCGGCCCCGGTGCCGGGCGGGCGGCGCGTGGACCTCCACGCGCACACGACGTTCAGCGACGGCCAGCTGACGCCGGAGGAGCTGGTCGCCCGCGCCGTGGGCAAGCGGCTGGCGGCGCTGGCGGTGACCGACCACGACACGGTCGAGGCGATCCCGCGCGCGCGCGCGGCGGCCGGGGCGGCGCTCGAGCTGATCCCCGGCATCGAGATGTCCACCGCGTTCGAGGGGGCCGACCTCCACATCCTCGGCTACTACATCGATCCCGGGCACGGCACCCTGCGCGAGCGGCTGGCCGGATTCCAGGAGGAGCGGCGGCGGCGCGCGCTGGCGATCGTCGACCGCCTGCGCGGGCTGGGGCTGGCGGTGGATCTCGAGGAGGTGCTGCGGCTGGCGGGGCCCGGCGTCGTCGGGCGGCCCCACGTGGCGGAGGCGATGGTGCGCGCCGGGCTCGTGAGCGGATTCGACGAGGCGTTCGAGCGCTACCTCGGCGCCCAGGCGCCGGCCTACGTCCCGCGCCCGGCGTTCGGACCCGACGAGGCGATCGCGCTGATCCACGCCGCCGACGGGGTGAGCGTGCTCGCCCACCCCGGCCCGCAGATGCCGGACGGCGTGATCGAGCGGCTGCACGCCGCCGGCCTGCGCGGGATCGAGGTGTGGCATCCGCAGCACGGCGCCGCGACCCAGCGGCGCTACCAGGCGCTGGCCCAGCGGCTGGGGCTGCTGGTCACCGGCGGCTCCGACTTCCACGGCGAGCACCGCAGCGTCGACCTCGGCGAGCTGCCGGTGCCGATCGCCGTGCTCGACCCGCTCAAGCAGGCGGCCGGCGTCAGCGGCTAGCCCCGCCTCCGACGCGCCCGGGCGCGTTGACTCGGCCCCGACGCCCCCCTATCTTCGACCACGGTCGGTCCGCCGTCCGGGCCGCGCAACCGCAGCCCCCGTCATCACCCCGCACGGAGAGGGCCGCCGATCGCCAGTCCGCCGTACAGCTCCCGCCGCCTGTCGTATGCCGCGCTGCTGGTCGCCGCGGGCCTGACCGGCGTCTACGCCGAGACGATCCCCAACTTCGAGGTGCTCACCCTCGTCGTCTTCTGTTCGGGGGTGCTGCTCGGCGCCCGCGACGGCGCCCTGGTCGGGGGGCTGACGATGCTCGCGTACTCGCTGCTGAATCCCTACGGCCCGGCGCATCCGCTGGTCACCGCCGCCCAGGTCGCGGGCAACGCGGTCACCGGGCTGGCGGGCGCCGCGTTCGCGCGGCTCGGCCTGCCGTCGCGCCCGGCGGCCGCCCGGCTCGTCGCGCTGGTGGCGACCGCGATCGCCGTCACCGCGACCTACGACCTGCTCACCAACGTCGCGACCGGTCTGGTCTTCGGTCAGATGAGGACCTGGCTGCTGGCGGGGATCCCGTTCGCCCTATGGCACATCGGATGGAACATCGCGCTGTTCGCGACGCTCGGGGGGCCGCTCAGCGCGGTCTCCGCGCGCTACGCGGCGCGGCTCTCGTCCTGACGCTGCTGGCCGCGCCCACGGTCGGGGCCCCCCCGGCCCGGGCGCAGGCGCCGCCGGCGGGGCCCGACGAGCCGTTCCGCAGCGGCGTGACGAGCGTCCCCGGCTGGTGGGGCGCCGGCGGACGCGCCGGCTGGCGCCCCGACGCCGAGCTGGGGATCGGCGGCCCCTGGACGCTGGCGGGTCTGGTGGTCGGCGCGTGGGCGCTCGAGGAGGAGGGCCGGGCGCCGGCGCTGCTGCCCGCGCCCGGCGCGCGCGGCGCCGAGGCCG
>CAZKQE010000160.1:0-6745 GCA_964554725.1 uncultured bacterium | reverse complement strand
GGCTGCCGCGCGCGCAGGTCGCGCCGGGGCTCGGCCGCGGGGCCGGGTTCGAGGCGTTCCTCGCCGGTCTCGACCTGCCGGCGCACCCGGTGGACGCGCGGGTGATCGCCTGGCCGTGGCAGCTCATCGAATGGAATCCGCAGGCGATCGCCGACGACCTGGCGCGCGCCCGCGGCAAGGTGCGCGGCGAGCTCCACCCGAGCGTGGCGGTCTACGAGCCGGGCCGCGTCACGGTCGAGGCGGGGGCGCGGGTGGACGCGGGGGTGGTGCTCGACGCGCGCGAAGGTCCGATCCACCTCGCCACCGAGGTGTGGGTGCAGTCGCACACGCTGGTCGTGGGGCCGTGCGTGGTCGGGGTCGGCACCCACCTGCTGGGCGGGGTGGTCGGCCGCTCGACGATCGGCCCCGGCTGCCGCCTCGCCGGCGAGGTGGACGCCAGCGTGTGGCAGGGCTGGGCGAACAAGCGGCACCACGGCTTCGTCGGCCACAGCGCGATCGGCGAGTGGGCCAACCTGGGGGCGCTCACGACCACCAGCGACCTCAAGAACAACTACGGCACGATCCGCGTGCGCACCGCCGAGCGCGAGGTGGACAGCGGGCTGGTCAAGCTCGGGGCGATGATCGGCGCCGGGGTCAAGACCGGGATCGGCACGCTGCTGCCGTCCGGCGCCTTCGTCGGCACCGGGTCGCACCTGTTCGGCGGCGGCCGCTACGCGCCGCGGCGCCTGCCGGCGTTCTCGTGGTGGGACGGCGAGCGGGCGGCCGAGTACCAGATCGAGAAGTTCCTCGCCACCGCCCGCATCGCCATGGGCCGGCGGCGTCGCGAGCTGCACCCCGGGCAGGAAGGGGCGCTGCGGGCGCTGTTCGAGGCGACCGCCGCCGAGCGTCGCGCCGCCGCCGCTACTTGACCGGGCCGCGGGCGGCTTCCTAGATTGGCGGGTTCGCGCCCCGCCGCGGAGCCTCCGCGGCGGTCGCGGCCCCCGGACGACGAGACGACATGCCCGAACTTCGCAAGGACCCGGTGGTCGGACGCTGGGTCATCATCTCCACCGAGCGCAGCCGCCGCCCGACCAGCTTCGCGCCCCCCTCGCGCGACCGCTCGGGCGACTTCTGCCCGTTCTGCCCCGGCAACGAGGACAAGACCCCGGAGGCGGTCTACACGGTGCCGCCCGGCGCCGGCGCCGCGCCCGGCGACTGGGAGGTGCGGGTGGTGCCCAACAAGTTCCCGGCGCTGCAGATCGAGGGCGGCCTCGAGCGCCGCGGCGAGGGTCTCTACGACCGCATGAACGGGATCGGCGCGCACGAGGTGGTCATCGAGAGCCCCGACCACGCGATGGAGCTGGCCGACCTGCCGGTGGAGCACATCCACGAGGTGCTGCTGGCCTACCGCGAGCGGATGATCGACCTGCACAAGGACCGGCGGCTGCGCTACGTGCTCATCTTCAAGAACCACGGCGAGCGCGCCGGCGCCACCCTCGAGCACACCCACAGCCAGCTGATCGCCACCCCGATCATCCCGCGCTTCCTGCAGGAGGAGCTGGAGGGCGCCCGCCGCTACTACGAGCTGAAGGAGCGCTGTGTCTTCTGCGACATCGTCCACCAGGAGACCGCCGACAACAACGGCCGGCGGGTGGTGGCGATGAACGACGGGTTCGTGGCGCTGGAGCCGTTCGCGCCCCGGTTCCCGTTCGAGACCTGGATCCTGCCCCGCCGTCACGACGCCTCCTACCAGGGGAACGGCGGCGCCGGTGACTACCGCGACCTCGCCGCGCTGCTGAAGGACACGCTCCAGCGGCTCAACCGCGCGCTCGACCGACCGCCCTACAACTTCGTGCTCCACACCGCCCCGGTGAGCGACGGCGACCTCGAGTACTACCACTGGCACCTCGAGATCATGCCCAACCTCACCCGCATGGCCGGCTTCGAGATGGGCTCCGGGTTCCACATCAACCCGACCCCGCCCGAGGACGCGGCCCAGTACCTGCGGGAGGTCGCCGTCGGGGGCGCCCCCGACGTCTGAGCGATGAGCGCGCCCCGTCTCCGGATCGTCCACGTCGCGAGCGAGATGGCGCCGCTCGCCAAGGTCGGCGGCCTCGGCGATGTGGTCGGCGCGCTGGCGCTCGAGCAGGCGCGGCGGGGGCACGACGTCACGGTCGCGCTGCCGGGCTACCGGACGCTCGCGGTGCCGGCCGCCTGGAGCCGCCGCCGGCTGCCCGGGGCGCTGGTGCCGTGGGGGCTGGGCCGCGAGCCGGCCGGCTACGAGCTGCTCGCGCCGCCCGCGCCCCCCGGGGACTCCGGCGCCGGCCCGCCCGGCGCGCTGCGGGTGCTGCGCGTGGACCATCTGGGCGAGCGCCGGTTCTACGACCGCGACGGCATCTACGACGACCCGGTGCGCGGGGAGAGCTTCCCCGACGCCGCCGAGCGGTTCATCTTCTTCGCCCGGGCGGCGCTGGTCGGGCTCGCCCGCGCCGGCGACCCGATCGACGTCCTGCACGCGCACGACCACCAGGCGGGCTGGGCGCCGTGCTTCGCCCGCACCCACTTCGCCGACGCGCCGGCGTTCGCCCGGCTGGCCACGGTGTTCACGATCCACAACCTCGGCTACCAGGGCATCCACGACCCGTGGGTGCTGGGGCTCGCCGGCTTCGGCCGCGAGCTGTTCTATCCCGCCTCGCCGTTCGAGTTCTACGGGCGCGTGAACGACATGAAGGTGGGGCTGGCGTTCGCCGACCTGCTCTCCACCGTGAGCCCGCGCTACGCGCGCGAGATCCGCTCGGGGGGCGAGTTCGGGTTCGGCCTCGAGGGTGTGCTGGAGCGGCGCGCCGACGACCTGCGCGGGATCCTGAACGGGATCGACGACGGCTGGGACCCGGCGCGCGACCGCTACCTGCCGCGCACCTACGACCGCGACCGGCTCGAGGGCAAGGCGGTGGTGCGGGCGGCGCTGCGCGAGGCGTGCGGGTTCCCCGACCCGCCCGACTGGCCGCTCGTCGGCACCGTCTCGCGGCTGGTGGACCAGAAGGGGTTCGACCTGGTCGAGCAGGCCGAGGCCGAGCTGCTGCGGCTCGAGGCCCGCTTCATCGTCCTCGGCGCCGGCCAGTCCCGCTACCAGGAGCTGTTCACCCGCCGGATGATCCAGCACCCGGAGCGCGTGCACTACCGGGCCGGGTTCGACGAGCGCTTCGCCCACCTGATCGAGGGCGGCTGCGACCTCTACCTGATGCCCTCGCGCTACGAGCCGTGCGGTCTCAATCAGATGTACAGCCTGCGCTACGGCACCGTGCCGATCGTGCGCGCCACCGGCGGGCTCGCCGACACGGTCGAGGACTTCGACCCCGAGACCCGCACCGGCACCGGCTTCACCTTCCAGCGCTACGACCCGGGCGAGATGGTGGCGGCGCTGCGACGCGGGCTCACCGCCTGGCGCCAGCCGGAGCTGTGGCGGGAGCTGATGCGGCGCGGCATGGACCGCGACTTCTCGTGGCGCGTCAGCGCCGACGGCTACGACCGGCTCTACGCCGACGCCATCGCCCGCGTGAGCGGGGGGCGGGCGCCGACGCTGGCGGCGGTGCGCGCCCGCGTCTGACCGCGCCCGGCGCCCCCCCTCAGGCGGCCGGGAAGAACGCCTCGTGGAGCGCGCGGGCGGCGCGTTCCGCGTGCGCCGTCGCCACCCGCACGATCACCGCCCCCGGGGTCGCCCGCACCGCCACCAGCGGCACGTCCGCGCGCTCGAGCGCCCGCTCGGCCCGCGCGACCTCGGCGGCGCCGAGTCCCAGCCCGACCAGCGAGACGAACGCCGCGTCGTGGTGGGCGGTCACCTTCCACTCTCCGCCGGGGCCGCGCAGCCGGCGGAAGTCGGCCGCCAGCGCCTCGACGTCGGCGCGGCTGCCGACCCACACCAGCGCCCCGTGCGCCCCGTCGGTCTGCTCGTGCGCGACCAGCTCGAGCCCGGGGAAGGCGGCGGCCGCCGCCTCGATGATGCCGCGCGCCTCGCCGCGGCCGCCGGCGGTGCCCTCGGCCACCGCGATCGACCGCTCGCTCATGTGCGTCACCGCCTCCACGCGGGGTCCCTCCATGACGTCCTCCTCCACGATCCGGGTGCCGGGCGCCGCGTCGAGCGACGAGCGCACGGAGAGCGGCACGCGCTCGCGCGCTGCCAGGTCCACGCAGCGCGCGTGCAGCACCCGTCCGCCCAGGTGGGCGAGGGTCGAGCACGCGCGGTAGCTCAGGGTGGGGATCACGCGCGCGCCCGGGACCGCGCGCGGGTCCGCGGTCATCACCCCGGGCACGTCGGTGTAGATCTCGCACGGCGCCCGCCCGAGCGTCGCCGCCAGGGCGACCGCGGTGGTGTCCGAGCCGCCGCGGCCCAGCGTCGTGATCTCCTTCGTCTCCGGGTTCACCCCCTGGAATCCGGCGACGATGACGGCCCGGCCGCGCGCCAGCGACTCGCGGATGCGCTCCGGCCGGACGGCGACGATGCGGGCCTCGCCGTGCGCGCCGTCGGTGAGGATCCCGCTCTGCGAGCCGGTGAACGAGATGCACGGCACCTCGAGGTCGTGCAGGGCCATCGCCAGCAGCGACATCGAGACCCGCTCGCCGGCGGTCAGCAGCATGTCCAGCTCGCGCCGGTGGGGGCGGGGCGAGACCTCGAGCGCCAGCCGCAGCAGGTCGTCGGTGGCCTGGCCCATCGCCGAGACCACGACGACCACCTCGTGGCCGGCTGCACGGGCGGCGGCCACCCGCGCGGCCACCGCGCGGATGCGCGCGGGACCGTCCACCGAGGTGCCGCCGTACTTCTGGACCAGGACCGGCATGGCGGGGAGTTATAGGCGCTCGCGGCCGGCGGTGCACGGGCTTTCGCGCCGACCCCGCGGCGGGGCCCCGGGCCGCGGCGTCTCGCGCGCTCCGCGCGGCCCGCGTGGCCTTGACGGGTTCGCGCCCCCGTCGCTATATTCGCGCCGTCCTGGAGTTTCCGAGCGGAAGTAGCTCAGCCCGGTAGAGCTCCACCTTGCCAAGGTGGTTGTCGCGGGTTCAAATCCCGTCTTCCGCTCCATGTGACGGGGCCGGTCCTCCGCGACCGGCCCCGAGCGTTTCCGCCGCGGAGGTGCCCGTGCCCGCTGGACCCCCCGCCGGTGACCGACCGGCGGTCGAGCGCGCGGTCGCCGACCTCCTGCGCGCCCTCGGCCTCGACGAGGCGGCCGAGCCCGAGCTGCGCGAGACCCCGGCGCGGGTCGCCGACCTCTACGCCGAGGCACTCGCCGGCCTCGCGCCCGGCGCGGTCCCCGAGCTGGCGACCTTCCCGCACCGCCGGGCGCCCGGCGCCGGCCCCGGCGACGACCTGGTCGTGGTCCGCGACCTGCCCTTCCACTCCCTGTGCGTCCACCATCTGGTGCCGTTCTTCGGACGGGCCGACATCGCCTACCTGCCCGCCGACCGCATCATCGGCATCAGCGGCGCCGCGCGGCTGCTCGAGCTCTACGCGCGGCGGCCGCAGCTCCAGGAGCGCATCACCGCCCAGGTCGCCGACCACCTCGAGCGGCTGGTCGCCCCGCGCGGGGTGGCGGTGCGGCTCGAGGCGCGGCACCTGTGCATGGAGATGCGGGGGATCCGCAAGCCCGGCCGGGTCGAGACGCGCGTGGTGCGCGGCGACCTCGCCGACCCGCGCTGGGCGGGCGTGTTCCCGGCGCCGCGGCCCGACGCCGGCGGAGCGGACGGGGCGTGACCGCCGGCGCGCCGCCCGCGGTCTCGGTGGTGGTCGTGACGCGCGAACGGCCCGTGCTGCTGCGGGACGCGCTGCGCGGGGTCGCCGACCAGACCCCGGCGCCGCTCGAGGTGCGGATCGTGGACGACGGCGGCGGCTCGGTGCCGGACGACCTGCCGCGCGCGGGTGCCCCCGCGACCGTCGTGCTGGCGGCCGATGCCGGCTCGCCGGCGGTGGCGCGCAACCTCGGCTGCGCCGGGGCGCGCGGTGAGGTGATCGCCTTCCTCGACGACGACGACCGCTGGCTCCCCGGACACCTCGCCGGCCTCGCCGACGCGTTCCGCGACCCCGCGGTCGGGTTCGCCTGGCGCGACTGCGCGGTGGTGCGCGAGACGGTCGCCGGGGACGGCACGCGGCACGAGCGCGGGCGGCGCGTGATCGCGCACGACTGGGACGCGGAGCTGATGCGCCACGACGATTACCTGCCGCCCAGCGCCTGGGGCGTCCGGCGGACGCTGTTCGAGCGGCTGGGCGGCTTCGACGCGACGTTCCGCTACTCGGAGGACTGGGACCTGCTGCTGCGGCTGGCCGCACGCACCACCCCGCGCCGGGTGCCCGGGGTCACGGTCGAGGTGCGGCTGCGCGAGCACGGGAACCTGTCGGGCGACCGCGGGGCCGAGCGTCTCGCCTGCCTGCGGCGGCTCGCGGAGCGGCACCGGCTGCCGGCGCTCGAGCCGCGCACGTTCTGGGAGGTGGCGGCGGTGGTGGAGGCGGCGGCGGGCCGCCCGTCGCCCCCGTGAACCCCGACCTGATCGTGGTCGGCGCCGGGCCCGCCGGCGTGTCGGCGGCGCTGTGGGCCCGCGACTTCGGGCTCGCCACGGTCGTCCTGGAGGCGGAGGCGGCGCCGGGCGGGCAGCTGGGGCACATCCGCCATCCGCTCGCCAACCTCGCCTTCGCCCGCGGCGCCGACGGCCCGGCGCTGGCGCGCGCGCTCGCCGGGCAGCTGGACGCGGCCGGGGTCGAGGTGCGCTGCGGGACCGCGGC
>CAZKQE010000159.1:0-6759 GCA_964554725.1 uncultured bacterium | reverse complement strand
CCCCGCTCGGCCACCAGCCACAGGAACAGCCGCTGCAGCGGCCCGCGGGACGCCGGCGCGGGGCCGAGGGCGCCGGCGCGCAGGGCGCCCTCGGCGGCTTCGAAGTCGTCGGCGCTGCGTCGCAGCGAGATCCCGACGTGCGCCACGTGCTGGCCCGCCGTCCACTTCCCGGGGCGGCCGCGCCCCCAGGCATCCGGTGCGGCGCCGAGGGCGGCCGTCAGCTCGCGGACCGCCGCGTCGAGGTCGTCGGCGAGGGCTTCGAGGGTGGCGTCGCGCAGGCGCATCGGGCGCCAGTCTGCGGGGCCCGCGCCCCGCGCGCAAGCGCGCGTTCGCCGGTGGACCCTGCTGCGGCCCTCGGCTAGCCTGCGCGGGAACGGGAGCGGCCGCGCGACGTCGCGTCGCGTGCGACCGGTGCGCCCGGGGCACGACGGAGGCGAGATGGCCGAGGAGGGACGCTTCGCGGGACGGGTCGCGCTGGTGACGGGCGCGAGCAGCGGCATCGGGCGGGCGACGGCGCTGGCGCTCGGCGCCGGCGGCGCGCGGGTGGTGGCGACCGGCCGGCGCCGGGATCGGCTCGACGAGGTCGTGGCGCGGATCGAGCGGGACGGGGGCGCCGCGCTGGCGCTCACCGGCGACGTGCGCGAGCCGTCGGTGTGCGAGGGCTGGGTGACGGCGGCGGTCGAACGGTTCGGCGGCCTCGACCACCTGGTGAACGCCGCCGGCGTCATCGGCCCCGGCCTCGGGGTCGCCGGGACGCCGCCCGACGAGTGGGACCGCATGATGGACTCGAACCTCCGCTCGGTCTACCTGCTCACGCGCGCCGCGACGCCGCGACTCATCGAGCGGCGCGGCAGCGTCGTCACCATCTCCTCGGTGGCGGGGCTGCGGCCCTACCCGGGGCTCCTGGCCTACTGCGTGAGCAAGGCGGGGGTGGACATGTTCACCCGCTGCGCCGCACTCGACCTCGCCCCGCACGGGGTGCGCGTGAACGCCGTGAACCCGGGCGTGGTGGTGACCGAGTTGCACACCGTGACCGGCGCGATCCCCGACTACCCGGCCTTCCTCGAGCGCTCGAAGGGCACCCACCCGATCGGCCGCGTCGGCAGCCCGGAGGAGGTCGCCTCGCTGGTCCTGTACCTGCTCGGCGACCAGGCGGGCTGGATCACCGGCGCCTGCGTCTCGATCGACGGGGGCCGCGCGCTCGCCAGCGCCCGCTAGCGAACGCCGGGAGGGTGTCGCCGCGCGGGCGGCTCCCCGCGCCGCCGTCGCCGGAGGGCCATGACCCGGCCGCCCGCGCGCCCGCGGCGACCGGCCGCCGGACCTCCGCGGAACCGGCGCGGCCCCCGGAACCTCCTGCCGGGACGACGATTCGGGGCTCAGGGTCGGGCCCGCGGTGGCCGATAACCCGGGGGCCATGGAGATCCTCGTCCAGCCCACCCTCGCCGGGGCCGCGCTCGCCGCCCTGGCGGTCGCCGGCGGCGCCCCGCTCTTCAGCGACGGGCTGCGCGCGTGGCGGCTCCGCCGCCAGTTCGAGCGGCTCGCCGAGCGCCCCCTCGAGGAGGAGCCGGTCGGGTTCGTCCACACCCGCGGTCGCGTCCTGCTCGACAGCCCGCTGTTCTCGCCGCTCACCGGACGCCCCTGCGCCGGTTTCCGGCTCGAGGTCGAGGGCCGCGGGGCGGGGCGCGTGACCGCGGTGGAGCAGCGCCGTCCGTTCCGCATCGTCAGCGGCGAGACCAGCGCCCGGGTGATGGGCGCCGCGGCCCGCTGGGTGGTCGCCGAGACCGGCCGGCGCGAGTTCGCCCCCGACGAGCCGCTGAGCGAGAACCTGTCGGCCCTCCTCAGCCGCTCCCCGGACGTCATGCTGCTGCGCCACCGCCAGGTGCCGATGGTCCTCACCGAGCGGGCGTTGTTCGCCGGCGCCGAGAGCCATGTGGTCGGGCACGCGCGGATCGCGCGACCCTACGAGCTGCCGCCCGAGCTGGAGCTCATGCGCACCGGCACCGACGACGTGATCCCGATGGTGACCGGCCGGCCGCAGCCGGCGCTCGAGCTGGCGCCCGAGCCGCCCGCGGACGACGCGGCCACGGCGCCCGAGCCGCCGCCGCGTGGCGGCGGACCGTTCGGCATCGAGCGCCGCTCGCCGGGACGCCCGTTCCCGGGCGAGGTGGACCTGTGGGTGGACGGCGGCGGGCTGCTCGACTTCGTGCTGGTGTCCGACGCGCCCCCGTCGCCCGACCATCTGGCGGTCTCGCGCTGGCGGACGCTCGGCCTGATGCTGGGGCCGGCGCTCAGCCTCTCGGGGCTGATCTACCTGGCGCACGCCGCCGACCAGCTCCACCGGGCCGGTCGTTTCTAAGGTCGCCGATGCCGAACCTCGAGGCCGCGTTCTGGGCCACGGCGGGGCTCGCGGGCGGACCCTGGCTCTACTGGCGCGGCTTCCGCACGCTCCGCACCCGCCGGCTGATCGCCGACACCCCGACCGCGCGCATCCGCTCGATGGCGATGGGCCTGGTCGAGATCAACGGCGACGTGGAGCCGCGCAGCACCGTGCGGGCGCCCTTCTCCGGGCGGCCGTGCGCCTACTGGGAGGTGGACGTCGCGATCCAGGGCCGCCGCGAGTGGCGGATCGTGCACCGGAACCAGTCCGGCAACCCGTTCTACCTGCGCGACGCCACCGGCGTCGCGCTGGTCTACCCGCACGGCGCCCGCTGCGGGATCCGCTTCGGCACCGAGGAGCGGTGCCACGGGCTGGCGCTGCCGCCGTGCTACGCGGAGTACCTGGACGAGCACGCCTCGGTGATGGGACGGGTGGCGCGCATCGGCCACCTGCGCTTCCGCGAGCGGGTGCTGGAGGCGGGCCAGAGCGTCTACGTCCTCGGCACCGCCACGCCGCGCGCGCAGGCCCGGGCGGTCGCGCTGCCCGACGAGCTGCAGGCGACCGGCACCGACGGTCCGGCGCCCTCGCGGCGCGAGACGCTCGACCGCGAGGTGGTCGCGGTGGTCCGCCGCGGCGAGCACGAGTCGACGTTCCTCATCAGCCAGGAGTCGGAGCGGGGCCTGCTGCTCTCGCTCGGCGTGCGCGCGACGCTCCAGCTGGTGGGAGGGCCGGTCCTGACCGTCGCGGGACTCGGCTACTGGGTGGTGACGCTGTCGTCGGGGCACTGGCCCTGGTAACCGGGGTCGGGGCGGTGGTCCCCGGTCCTCATCCGTGGGAGGCGTGAGATGTTCCTCGGGGAGATCCTCTGGACCGTGGTCATCGGGCTGGTGGTGGTGGGAACGGTCGGCTACGGCCTGTCCCTCTACAACAGCCTGGTGGCGTTGAAGAACAACATCGGCCGCTCGTGGGCCAACATCGACGTGCTGCTCAAGCAGCGGCACGACGAGCTGCCCAAGCTGGTGAAGACCTGCGAGGGCTACATGCAGCACGAGCGGGCGGTGTTCGACCGCCTGAGCGAGGCGCGCGGCGCGCTGATGCGGGCGCGCGGCATCGAGCAGCGCGCCGAGGCCGAGACGATGCTGAACCGCGCCCTGGGCGGCTTCTTCGCGGTGGCCGAGAGCTATCCGGACCTCAAGGCGAACCTCTCGTTCCTCCAGCTGCAGAGCCGCATCAGCGAGATCGAGAACCAGATCGCGGACCGGCGCGAGTACTACAACGACACCGTGACGACCTTCAACACGCGCATCGAGCAGATGCCGGACGCGATCGTCGCCCGCTGGCTCGGACTCTCCGCGGCCGAGCTGTTCCGGGTCGAGGACGCCGACCGCGAGGACGTCGAGATCAAGTTCGCGATGGCGAGCTGACCGTTCGCGGCGGCCGGGGCCCGTTCCCCCCGGCGCGCCGCGGGGGTCGTGGAACGGATGCCGGGGTCCCGGGCGGAGGCCTCCCACCGCCCGGGACCCGGCATTATCGGCTTGCCCCCGGCGTGGAGCGGAGCGAGGATGGGGGTCCCGTCGGCCCCGCCGTCCCGCGGGGTCCCGCGATCGCGAGCCGCCCGGTCGCGGCGGGCGCCAGGTTCCCGTCGCGGAGGTCCTGCCCATGTCCCGTTCGTTCGTCGCCGCCACGGTCGCGGCGGTCCTGCTCGCCGCCGGGCCGGCCGCGGCCGGCCAGTGGTTCGACATCGGCGGCGGCTATCCGGTCACGGTCCCGGCCAACGGCGCGACCGAGACCACCGAGACCTTCGCCGCGTGGCCGTTCGGACCCGAGTACCCGCCCGGCAGCTGGGTGTACGAGGACATCAGCGTGCGGCCGTGCGAGGCGCTCGGCGATCCCGACGCCATCTGCGGCGAGACCCGCTTCATCCGCGGCTTCGAGTGCACCTTCTCGGGCGCCTCCTGCGGCTGCGGCGGCGCGCTGGTGGCGCCGACCCAGCTCCGCTTCGGCTACGACCCGCTGGTCGTGCTGGCCGCCGGGGGCGTCGAGGCCAACCTCAAGCTGTTCTTCCGCGACGAGTTCATCACCACCTGGACCCTGATGCCGGGGGCGGTGCTCGACACCGAGAACCACCGCTTCACCGTCTCGTGGGACCGCAACGTGCTCGGCATCCGCCAGTTCGCGATCCTCACCCATGACATCACCCCGGTCGCCACCGACTCGTGGGGACGCATCAAGGCCCTCTACCGGCGCTGAGCGGTCCGGGCCGACGCCGATGACGCTCCGCCGCGCCCTCGCGCTCGCGCTGATGCTGCCGCTGGCCGGCCCGGCGCCGGCGCGCGCGCAGGGCTGCTGCACCCCCGGCACCAGCCCGCTCGGCGGCCTCACCGGCGCGGCGCTGGCGCCGTGGCGGGTCGAGGCCGGGATCACGTCCGAGGGGTACGACCTGCGGCAGGCCTACCGCGGGGGCGAGGCGGTGACCGACCCGGGCGGGCGCTCCAGCACGGTGGCGCGGGCGCTGGGCTGGACCCGGCTCGGACTGCCGGGGCAGGCGGTGCTGGTCCTCGAGCTGCCGCTCGAGCACCGCACGCGCGAGCAGCCGCAGCCGCTCGGGGCCCCGGGGGAGCTGCTGCGGCTCCGCAACACCGCCCCCGGAGACCTCTCGACGTCGCTGATCGTGCGCCTCGCGCCGCGCGCGCGGCCGGCGCCCTGGGCGGTGAATGCGGGCGCCGGCGTGAAGTGGGGCACCGGCTCGGTCGAGCGCGAGCAGCAGGGGTTGCGGCTGCCGGTCGAGCTGCAGAGCGGGACCGGCTCGCACGACCCGCTGGTGCTGCTCACCGCCCACCGCGTGTGGCCGGCCGCCGGCGCCACGCTGGCCGCGCTCGCCCGCTTCCCGCGCGAGGGACGGAACGGCTACCGCTACGGCACCGAGACGCACGCCGTGCTCGCCGGCGAGTGGCTGCCGCGGACGTGGTGGGCGGTCGGCGGCGAGCTGCGCCTGCGATCGGCCGCGGCCGACCGGTTCCGGACGTTCGGCCGGCCCAGCACCGGCGGCTGGCGGTTGATGGCGGGCCCGCGCGCGCTCGCCACCTGGCGCGGCGCCGGGCTGGCGCTGGAGGGCTCGTTCCTGTGGCCGCTCCGCCAGCACCTCAACGGGCTCCAGATCGGCGTGGACCGCGCCGCCACCCTCGGCGTGCGCTGGCGGCCCTCGTGACCGCCGCGCGCGCGCGCGTGCCCGGCGCCGGACGCGACGCCCGCTCCGGGGCGCCGGAGTTTGCCGCCGGTTCGGCCCGCGTGTAGACTGCTTCGCGCTCCCGGGTCCGGGATCCTCCCGGCGGTCCGGTGGACGCGCGCACGCACGCGCGCGAGCGCACGCCCGAACCCCCGAGTCCCCACCCCCTTGCGGTCCGTTCCCCGATCATGAAGGTGCTGGTCACCGGCGCGTCCGGGTTCA
The DNA here is from genome assembly GCA_964554725.1 of uncultured bacterium. Lineage (GTDB taxonomy): Bacteria > Eisenbacteria > RBG-16-71-46 > RBG-16-71-46 > RBG-16-71-46 > WS-11. Next base: position 934 of record CAZKQE010000159.1, on the reverse strand, counting down.
TCGGGCAACCCCTGGTCGCGCGGCTGGCCGCCGCCGGGCACGACGTGCGCGCGCTCGCGCGCCGCCCGGAAGGCGTCGCCGCCGGCCCGCGGGTCGAGGCGGTCGCCGGCGACCTGCTCGACCCCGACTCGCTCGACCGGGCGGTGCGCGGGATGGACGCGGTGGTCCACCTCGCCTGCGCCACCGGCGTCGCCGACGCGGCGCTGGTCCGCCGCGTCAACGTGGACGGCACCCGCGCCCTGCTCGACGCCGCCCGCCGCCACGGGGCGCGGCGGTTCGTCTTCGTCTCGACCATCTCCGCCACCCGCGCGCGCATGGGCCCCTACGGCAGCACGAAGCGTGAGGGCGAGGCGCTGGTGGCCCATGCCGGGCTCGACTGGGTGACCGTGCGTCCGTCGCTGGTCTACGGGGATGCTCCGGTGGGCCTGTTCTCGACGCTGGCGGGCTACCTGCGTTCCCTGCCGGTGGTGCCGGTGATCGGCGACGGGCGCATCGAGCTGGACCCGATCCACGTCGACGACGTGTGCGAGGTGCTGGCGCAGTGCGTCCAGCGCGCCGACGTGGTGGGACGGACCTACGACCTGCTGGGCCCGGACCGGGTGACGTTCAACGAGTTCCTCGACCGCCTCGCGCGCGAGCTGGGCATCCGCAAGCCGGTGGTCCACATCCCGGGCGGGATCGCCCTGCTCATGGCCTCGGTGCTGGGGGTGGTCTCGAAGCGGCCGCCGGTCTCGGTGGACAACGTGCTCGGCATGACCTCGCCGGCGCGCGTCGACCGCGCGCCCGCCCGGCGCGACTTCGCGATCCGCTGGACCCCGCTGGTGGACGGGCTCGAGGCGTTCGGGCGCCGGACGGTCGGCGCGAGCGGCAACGGCGCCGTCCCGCCGGCGACGGTCGCGACGCCCGCGCGGCCGGAACCCGCCGCCACGGTCCC
>CAZKQE010000158.1:0-6768 GCA_964554725.1 uncultured bacterium | reverse complement strand
GGTGCTGCAGCTCCGCGCCGAGCTCGCGCTGGCGCTCGACCGGGTGCGCGAGGGGGTGGACCTGGCCCGCCGCGCCCTCGCCGCGTTCGACGCGCTGCCGGCGCCGGCGGAGCGCGCGCAGGCGGGGCTCGAGTTCGCCCGCCTCTCGCTCGCGGCCGGCGGCGACGGCCGCGTCCCGGTGGGCCAGTGGCTCGACGACGCCGGGGCGGCGCTCGAGCGCCTCGGCGACCGCCGCGGCCGCGAGCGGGGGCTGCTCGCCATGGTGGAGTGGCTGCGCCGCACCGGCGGGCGCGGGAACGCGGGCGCCCGCGACCGCAACCTGATCGAGTCGGTGAGCCGCCTGCTCAACTCGCTGCCGGACCTCGCCGAGCTGACCGAGCGGGCGATGGAGCTGGCGGTCGAGCAGTTCGACGCCGAGCGCGGGGTGCTGCTGCTCGCGGACCCGGAGGACGGGCGGCTGGTGCCGATGGCCGAGCGCGGAGCGGTGGACGCCATCACCCGGCGGGACGCGGTGAGCTACAGCCGGCGCGTGGTGGAGCGGGTGACGAAGAGCGGCGGCAGCCTGCTGATCGCCGACGCCCCGTCCGACCCGCGTGCCGCCTCCGACAGCGTGCTCGACCTGCGGCTGCGCTCGATCGTGTGCGTCCCGATGTATCTCGGCGGCCGCGTCGTGGGGGCCGTCTACATGGACGACTCGCGGCGACCGGACGCCTTCAGCGACGCCGACCGCGGCCTGCTCGAGGGCTTCGCGCACCTGATGGCGGTGGCGATCGAGAACAGCCGCGGCCACGAGGAGGTGCGGCGCGCGAACGAGCTGCTGGTGGGCGAGAACCTGTCCCTGCGCCAGGCGGCCGGCGCCCGGTTCCAGGCCCACAACCTGATCGGCGCGAGCTCGGCGATGCAGCAGGTGCTGTCGTTCATCGAGCGCGCGGCGCGCACGAACACCACGGTCCTCATCACCGGCGAGAACGGCACCGGCAAGGAGCTGATCGCCCGCATCCTCCACCACGGCGGCAAGCGGCGCCTGCGCCCGTTCGTGGCGGTCAACTGCGGCGCCATCCCCGAGACCCTGCTCGAGAGCGAGCTGTTCGGGATCCTGCCGCAGACCGCGACCGACGTGCGCGGGCGCGACGGCCGCTTCGTGCTGGCGGACGGCGGCACGCTGTTCCTCGACGAGATCGGGGCGATGCCGCTGAAGCAGCAGGTGGCGCTGCTGTCGGCGATCGCGAGCCGCGAGATCACGCCGGTGGGCGGCAGCAAGCCGATCCCGGTGGACGTGCGGATCATCGCCGCGACCAACAGCGACCTGCGCCGTCTGGTCGAGGAGGGCGCGTTCCGCGAGGACCTCTTCTACCGCCTCAACGTCATCCCGATCGACGTGCCGCCCCTGCGCGAGCGCAAGGCGGACATCCCGAGCCTGGCGCGGCACTTCGTCGCCCACTTCTCGGCGCAGCAGGAGCGCGAGGTCCCGGAGCTGTCGCCGGAGTTCCTCGCCGCGCTGATGCGGAACGACTGGCCCGGGAACGTGCGCGAGCTGCAGAACTACATCGAGCGCGTGCTGGCGATGAACCCCGGGCGGGTGCTGCGTCCGCATCCGGCCCCCGGCGAGCCCGACGAGCGGCGCCTCACGCTCCGCGCCGGCCGGGGCCGGCTCACCGACCAGGTCGAGGAGCTCGAGCGGCGCATGGTGAGCGAGGCCCTGCAGAGGGCGCGCGGCAACCAGAGCGTGGCGGCGCGGGCGCTGGGGATGACCGAGCAGTCGCTCCGCTATCGCATGAGGAAGTACGGGCTTCCGGGCACTCGTCAGATCCTGCGAGTTCGCCGAAATCTGCGATAGCGTTCCAAGGCGCTGTTGCTAGAATGGTTGCGGTTCACCCCGCCACCCGGTTCGCGGAAATCAGCGAATGAGGGTGCGGCCTGCGCTGGGGGCCATGGAGGGTCGGACCGCGACAACTGACTGTCAGGGAACAGGTTGCGCCGACATTCGCTGGCGGACCGGAAGTGGCACGCTCTTCGCCTTACGGGTTGGAAGACATCCCGAGGTGAAGCACCGCCACTCTCATGGAGGTCCGTCCCATGTCCGCAGCCCGGCGTTTCGCGCTCGCCCTCACCGTCGTCGCTTCCCTCTCCCTGATCCATGCCGCCTCGGCCCACGCCCAGGCGTGCCCCGGCAACCCCAGCGGCGGGACCTGGATGCGCCCGGCGCTCGAGGAGGGGTCCGGCCCCGCGCTGCCCGGTGGCTTCCTCTCCGGGCCGCTCTCGAACGGGGGCAGCTGGCGCACCTGGCTCGGCACCTTCGCCGCCTCCCGTCACGCCTCGCTCACCGCCGTGCGGCCGGCCGGCGGCCGCGGCCTCCTGGCGGTGACCCGACGCGCGAGCGGCGGGCGCTGACGGCGGATGTCCCCCGCGCGCGGCTCGTACCCCGCGGGTGAGGCCGGGGGGGGAGAGGGCGCCTCGCACCCCTCCCCTCCCCGTGCCGGGTCCCGCCGTCATCGGCTGACGCACGTGCTGGTGATCGGCGGCAGCGGGGCGCAGCGCGAGGAGGTCGGCCGCACGTTCCACCGCGAGAGCCCGCTCAGTGCCGGGCCGTTCGTCCGGGTGGATTGCCGCACGGATGTGGAAGCGCTTCGGCAGGCCCTGGAGGCCTGGCGGACGGCGGGGGGCGGGTCCCACACGAACCCGCTCCGCGCGTCCGAATCCGGGACGCTGTATCTGGACCAGATCGAGGAATTGCCGCCCGACGTGCAACCGCTCCTGCTCGAACTTGCCGGCCGACTACAGGGGGAGCTGGCGGGAACGGAGGAATGGCCATGCGCCGGGCGGCTCATCGCCGCGAACTCGCGCAGCCTCGCCCGGCCGGTGGCGGAGGGTCGATTCGATCGCGCCCTCAGCAACGCGCTGGACCGGGTCCGCGTGGACCTCGGCTCGCCGCCGGAGAGCGGGGAGGGCCCCCGCTGACCGGCTGAGGTTCGAGCGCCCGGCCGGCGGCCCCCGCGGCGCGGAACGCGCCCGGGGCCCGGCGTGACGATCCGTGTCGCACGCCACCCGGACCGGGCGCTCACCGTTCCACGGTCCACCGCCTCCCCGGCGGGGCCCCGGGCCGCCGTCGTGCGTTCCGCACGGCCGTCGCCGGCCGCCGAGCATCCCGCGTTGACGCCCGGACGAGCCGACCGCTAAAGTCAGGGTCTCCATGCCGCCGATACCCGGGATGGTACGGCGTCCGAACGATTCGCACGGGGAGGTCAACCTCATGTCCAGAAACGGCCTGCGGCGCCTGGGGGTGATCCTCCTCGCGTGCGCGACCCTGGCGCCGGCCACGACGGCCGGGGCCGCCTCCTCCGCCACCCAGCGCTCCGGCACGTCCACCGTCCGCACCACCACCAAGGCCAAGGCGCCGACGCGGAAGCGGACCTCCCGGAAGGCGCGCACCGCCCGCCGGGCCCCGCCCGGCGGGGTGGTGTGGGCGCGCAACGCGATCGTCCTCGACCCGACCACCGGCGACGTGCTCTACGAGAAGAACTCGGGCACTTCGGCCCCCTGCGCGAGCCTGACGAAGATGATGACCGCGCTGGTGTTCCTCGAGCAGCGCCCCGACCTCGACCGCCCGGTCGAGGTGACCGACGCCGAGCTGCGCGGGGGCGGCCACACCCAGCTGCGGCGCGGCGAGCGCGTCCACCTGCGCGACCTCCTCCACATGAGCCTGATGTGCTCCGACAACGTGGCGACCCGCGTGCTGGTGCGCGAATCGGGTCTCGCCCACGAGGACTTCCTCGCCCGCATGAACCGCAAGTCGGTCGAGCTGGGGCTGGCGCGCACGCGGTTCGTGGAGTCCACCGGGCTCGACGAGCGCAACGTCTCGACCGCCGCCGACATCGCCCGCCTGCTGCGGGCCGCCTCCGAGAACGAGACCATCCACGCGATCAGCACCCTGCGGGGGCACGACTTCACCGGCCTCTCGGCCACGAATCGCGTGCGTCCGCACCACATCTCGAACACCAACCGCCTGCTCTACGGGCGCTACGAGATCCGCGGCGGCAAGACCGGCTTCATCTCCAAGGCCGGCTACTGCCTCGCGACCTGGGTACGGACCGACACCCGCGACATGATCGCGGTGGTGCTGGGCGCCCCCACCAACGCGACGCGCTTCGCCGACGTGGTCCGGCTGGTCCAGCACACCTCCACCAAGAGCGTCGCCCCCAGCGGACTCTAGCCCGCACCCGCCCGCACCCATGACGGCTCGCGAGCGCCTGCGCGGTCTCCTCGCGGGGATCGCCGCCGGCGCGGCGAGCGGACTGTTCGGGGTCGGCGGCGGGCTCGCCATGGTGCCGGCCCTGACCGGCTTCTTCGGCCTCACGCAGCACCAGGCCCACGGCACCTCGCTCGCGGTGATCGGCATCACCGCGCTCGCCGCGCTCGGCGTCTACGGCATGCACGCCAACGTCGCCTGGCTGTCGGCCGCGCCGATGGCGCTCGGCAGCCTGCTCAGCGCCCGCCTCGGCGCCCGGCTGGCGGCGCGCACCCCGGTACGGCGCCTGCGACGGGCGTTCGCGGTGTTCCTGGTGCTGGTCGCGGCACGCCTCCTGTGGGAGCCGCCGGCGGCGGCGGCGGCGCCGGCGCTGGCCGGCCCGCTCGGGCTGGCCGGATACCTCGTGCTCGGCGCGGTGGCCGGGGCGCTGGCGGGGTTCATGGGCGTCGGGGGCGGGATCCTCGTCGTCCCGGCGCTCACGCTCGGGTTCGGGATGTCCCAGCACGCCGCCCAGGGCACCTCGCTGGCGGTGATGCTGGTGACCGCCCCGAGCGCCACCGTCGAGCACTCGCGTCACGGCCACGTGGTGTGGCGTCTGGTCCCGCTGCTGGCGGCCGGCACCGTGGTCGGCGCCCCGCTCGCCGCGTGGGGCGCGCAGGGGCTCCCGCACGTGTGGCTCACCCGCTGCTTCGCCGTGTTCCTGCTCGCGACCGCCTGGAACACCTGGACCCGCACCGGCGCCGACCCCGCGCCGGCCCGGCCGGAGCTGCCCCCGGTCGGCGCCTGATCCGGACGGTCCGGAGCGGACCGGCGTTTCCGACAGTGTCACTAAACACCGACCGGGGTCGGGCCCGGGTCTCCCCCGCGCGGGGCTCGCGATCCGGTCGCCGACCGCGTCCGGGCGGACGACGAACGCCGTTCCGACCGCTGTTCCCGCTTGTTCGCGCGTCCCGGCTCGACTAACCTATTCGCTGCACCGCGGGGCGGGGAACGATCGGGATCCGCGGCCCGGGTCGGCAATCGAAGACCCGAGCGGGCCCCGATCGGATCGTACCGTCCGGCCGCGCCCCTTGGTGTCGAGGACGATCGCTCAACTGGGTTGCACGAGCATCGCATCGCGAGCCCCGCAGCACGAACCCACGCAGTCCAACCCCGAGGAGTCCCACATGAGTTTGATTGCGACGAAGCGATCGATCTCCGTGCTCGTCGCCGGCGCCGTCGCGCTGGTGATCGGCGCCGCGCTCGTTCCGGCGGTCGCCGATGCCGCGAGCGCGGTGCGCATCAGCCAGGTCTACGGCGGCGGCGGCGGCTCGAGCGGCTACTACGTCGACGATTACGTCGAGCTGTTCAACAACTCGGGCTCGCCGGTGAACATCGGCGGCTGGGCGCTCATGTACGGCTCGGCGACCGGGACCTCGTTCGGCAGCACCTCCGGGAATGCCTCGCTGATCCCGGCGAACACGATGATCCCGGCCTGCGGCTACTTCCTGATCCGCGTCGGCACGACGGGGACGGGCGGTCTCGCGCTCCCGGTCACGCCGGACCTCAGCACCGCCGGCCCGAACATCTCCGCCAGCACCGGCAAGATCGCCCTGGTGGACAACCAGACCATCCCGGGTCCGGTCTGCGCCGGCAACGTGATGGGCATGGAGCCGTCGCCCATCATCGACGCGGTGGGCTGGGGCCCGACCGCGAACTGCTACGAGGCGAGCGTCTTCGCGACCGCGACCTCGAACCAGCAGGCGATCGTGCGTGGCGGTGACGGCGTCTCCGACACCGACAACAACTCGGCGGACTTCTCGATCGTGACGAACCCGGTGCCCCGGAACTCGTCCTCGCCGGCGAACACGCAGTGCCTCGCCACCCCGAACATGCCCGGGACGTGGGGCCGCGTGAAGGTGCTGTACCGCTAGCAGCGTCCGTTCGAGCGGCCGCCCGACTCCGGTCGGGCGGCCGTTCTCGTTTCCGGCCCGCGCGGGCTCCGGGGGCGCGCGAGCGCCCGCCCCCCGACCGCCTCAGGGCACCGGCGCACCGCCGCTCGCGGCCGGCGACCCGCCCGCCTTGCGCAGCAGCCGCACCGTCCCGCGGCGGGCGTCGAAGTGGACGACCGGGAGCGGTGAGCCGCGGTTGACCTGATGCTCGACCGCGGCCACGGCGCGATCCACGATCGAGTCGGGCGAGGAGACGCTGACCGCCCGCAACGCCGCCCGCGCATCGCCCCCGGCCGGGTCGACGCCGTACCGCGCCATGAACCGCGCGTGCGGGAGCCCGTCCCGGATGAGCAGGGGATGATGGACCTGCAGCCCCGGCTTCTCGCCCTCGAGCAGCTGCCACGACTGCAGCTTGTAGGTCATGTCGTTGGCCCAGAAGACGAACGCGGAGTCGAGCGGGATGGACCGCCACATCGAGCGCAGGTGCCCCTCGAACCCGACGTAGAGGGCGACCCGGTCGCGGCCGGTCCGCAGCCACGGGGCCGCGAGCCCCGCCGCGACCAGCGCGAGCGCGGCCGCCGCCGCCAGCGC
>CAZKQE010000157.1:0-6791 GCA_964554725.1 uncultured bacterium | reverse complement strand
CGGGGTCGTGCGCGGCGGCGGCGGCGGGCAGCAGCGCGAGGCACAGGCCGAGGACGGCGACGGGTCGGAGCGTCATGCGGGACCTCCCGGGGTGGTGTCCGCTTGGACCGGCCGGGAGGCCGAAGGGTTGCGTCGCGCCCCGGGCGCCCGGGTCCGGCCCGGGGGCGGCGGCGCCCCGGCTAGCCGCGCCCGGCATCCCCGCCGTGGCGGCCGTCGTCCCGCGGCACCGGGCCGCGCCGCAGGTGGATCAGCAGGTGCTGCGCCTCCTCGAGCCAGCGCAGCTTCTCCACCAGCGGGAGCCCGGCGATGCGCGCCCGCTGCGCGTCGGCGTGGCCCTGCCAGCCGACCTCCCAGACGCCGGCCTCGCGCGGGTCCTGGTCAGCCGTCACGGCCCGCTCCCGGGCGCGGCTGGGACTCCAGCTCGGCGACGTCCTTGAGGTCCTGCGGCCGTCCGGCCTTGCGTTTCATCGCGATGAGGTCCGCGCGCCCGACGAAGGTCGCCTGCACCCCGGCCCCGACCTCGAAGCGGTCGGCGTCGGCGTAGGCGCGCTCGAAGTCGAAGGGGGTCTCGACGAACAGGTCGATCTCGGTCGCCGGATGCCGGTCGCTGGCGACGGAGAACACGGCCAGCCCCTTCTCGCGCACCCAGGTCGCGCGCCGGGCGGGGTCGGCGAAGTCCTCGAACGGGACCGGCGCCCGCGGACGGTAGCCGAGCGCGGACAGCGCCTCGATCCCGCGCCGCAGCGCCGCCGGGTCGGGATCGAGCACCAGGTCGATGTCGGCGGTGAAGCGGACGAACCCGTGCGCGACCACCGCCAGCCCGCCGACGATGAGATAGCGCACCTGCGCCTGGTTGAGGCTGCCGACGACCGACTCGACGCTGCGACGCTCCACGGATCCCCCCTCGTACCGCTCCCCCACCGCCGGCGGCCCGGCGCGCGGCATCTTAGCGCATGGGCGCACCCGTCCGCTCCGCCCGGCGGCTCACGCCCCGGCCGCTGCCCCCTCGCCGGGCTCGCGCCCCCGCCGCGTCAGCAGGTAGACGGCGAAGCTGCCGAGCCAGTGCGCCCCGGCGTAGTGGCGGGCCGGCACCGAGGCGAGGCCGGCGTGCGCGTGGCGCGCCGCCGCCTCCGCCAGCGGCGGCCGCCACGGATGCGCGGCCGGCAGCGCGGCGGCGATCCCTTCCAGCATCCAGGCGCGACTCAGGTTCAACCCGTCGAGATGCGAGAGCTTCCCGTCCGCCGGGTCGGGGCTCACGACCGGGGTCAGCCAGCGGGCGCCGGCCGCGCCGGCCGGGTCGGGCAGGAACCGCTCGAGCCACGCGGCGTAGTCCGCCGGGCCGAGCACGCGGCGCATCAGGTCGGCCTCGCCGAGCGCCGGGGAGAGGAAGTCGTGCCCGCCCGGCTCGTAGGCGACCGGCGCGTCGCGGTCGGCGCCGTAGAAGCGCCCGGCCTGGGTGACGATCGCCCGCGTGACGTCCTCGCGGCCGGCGTCGCGCGACCAGTCGAACGTGAGGCCGAGCGCGAAGGCGGTCTGCGCGTGCTCGCCGCCGCGCACCGGCCACGGCAGCCGCCCGATCAGGGCGACGATGCGCCCGGCGGCCAGCGCCTCGAGCGGGGCGAGCCCGGCGCGCCACGCCGCCGCCTCGGTCGCCCCCGGGCCGCGCCGCCACGCCCGCAGCTCGGCGGCCAGCTCGAGAAGCCAGGCGAGGCCGTAGGGCCGCTCGAAGCCCTCGCGCCCCTCGCCCGACAGGTACGCCAGCTCGCCCGCCAGCCGGTCCGGGGCGAGGCTCTCCGCCAGCGCGGCCACCGCGCGCGGCCGCCAGGGCGCGTCCGGGTACCGGCGGGCGAGGCGCGCGAGCGTCCAGTGGCCATGGACCGCCGAGTGCCAGTCGAAGGAGCCGTAGAAGGCGGGCGTCAGCTCGCGGGGCGCGCGCACGTCGGCGGGGCCGCGGACCAGGTGGACGAGGTGCACCGGGTACTCGCGATGGACCGCGTCGAGCACCATCGCGGCGATGCCGGCCGCGCGCGCGTCGTCGAGCGCCGGCGTCCGGGCGGCGCTCACTCGCCCGCCGGCGGGCGCCGCAGCCGCTTCGTGCGGGCGGCGCGCTGCTTGGCGTCGAGGCGCCGCTCGCGCGAGGCGGCGGTCGGCCGGGTGGCGATGCGCGGCGTCCGCCGCCGCGCGCGCGCGGCCAGCGCGCGGTGGACGCGTTCGAGGGCGACGATGCGGTTGCGCGCCTGCGAGCGGCTCTCGGTGGCGATCCGCACGATGCCGCTGGCGCGGTGGCGCACGCGCACGCTCGACTCGGTCTTGTTCTTCTTCTGGCCGCCCGGGCCCGAGGAGCGGTAGGTCTCGACGTCGCACTGCCGCAGCAGCCTTGCGAGGTGCTCGGGGATCATCGCGGCGGGGACCTGCGCGGGCGGCCGGCCGGCGGGGCGGACGGCGCCCCTACCACATCCCGGGGACCCAGCGGTGGGTGCGCGCCATGAGCTCGGCGTACGAGGGCCCGAGGCGCTCGCTCAGGATGCGGTCCTCGCGCACCGAGCACCAGGCCGACAGGACGAGCGCCGGCAGCGTGAGCGCCAGCCACCCCCACGGCACGCCGACCGCGAGCGGGAGCGCGGCGTAGAAGACCATGCGGGTCGCCACCGTCGGGTGCCGCAGACTCGGGACGCCGCGGCGCACCGCGAACCGCAGCACCATCGCCACCCCGGCGAGCGCGATCCCGGCCAGGTTCCCCCAGCCGCCCAGCAGCGCGCCCCCGGTGGGGGCGATCAGCAGGTAGAACGCGGTGATGGCGGCGAAGCTGGCCGGCTTGAGCCAGCGCGGCGGCGGCACGCCGGGCCGGTCGCCACCCGCCCCGCCGCGGCGGGCGAAGCCCTCGGCGAGACCGTAGCAGAGCAGCAGCGTCCCGGAGGTGCCGAACCGGACCATCGCCTCGTCGAACAGGGTCATGCGGGGCTCCCTCGTTGTGATTTCGTGGCGGCGGACGATACCATGCCGCCCGGTCGCGCGTCATGGGGAGGCGGGGCCGCGCGCGGCGGTCCCGGACCGCGCGCCGGCCGGCGGCGCGCTCCCCGACCCCGAGGAGGAACCCGACGCGATGCGCACCCCGGCCCTGACCCTGATGCTCTCCCTGTGGGCGCTCCCCGCGTGCGCGGCGCCGGACCCGGTCCCGTCGAGCGGGCTCGCGCTCGAGCGGATCGCGGCCGGCCTCGACCGCCCGGTGCAGGCGCTCGCCCCGCCCGGCGACCGGCGGCTGTTCATCGTCGAGCAGCCGGGCCGCATCCGCATCCTGGCGGACGGTCGGCTGCGGCCGACGCCGTTCCTCGACCTCACCGACCGGGTGCGCGCCGGCGGGGAGCGGGGCCTGCTGAGCGTCGCCTTCCACCCGCGCTTCGCCACGAACCGGCACCTCTACGTGAACTACACCGACCGCCGCGGCGACACGCAGGTGGTGCGCTTCACGGTCGGGTCGGACTCCGACCGCGTGGACCCGGCCACCGCGCGGCCGATCCTGACCGTGTCGCAGCCCTACTCGAACCACAACGGCGGCCTGGTCGCCTTCGGGCCCGACGGCATGCTCTACGTCGGGATGGGCGATGGCGGCTCGGGCGGCGACCCGCAGGGGCACGCCCAGGACCTCGGCTCGCTGCTCGGCAAGATGCTGCGCCTGGACGTGGACGGCGGCGACCCCTACCGCGTGCCGGCCGACAACCCGTTCGTCGCCCGCGCCGGGGCGCGCGGCGAGATCTGGGCGTTCGGCCTGCGGAACCCGTGGCGGTTCGCGTTCGACCCGAAGGGCGGCCGGCTCTACGTCGCCGACGTGGGCCAGAACCGGTGGGAGGAGGTGGACGTGGTCGCCGCCGACCGGCCGGGCCTCGACTACGGCTGGAACGTGCTCGAAGGGGACGAGTGCTACCGGGCGGCCGGCTGCGAGCGGCGCGGCCGCGTGGCCCCGGCCGTCACCTACGGGCGCGGCGACGGCTGCTCGGTCACGGGCGGGGTCGTGTACCGGGGGGCGCGCATCCCGGAACTCGCAGGTCATTATCTGTACGCCGATTACTGCGGCGGCTGGATCCGAAGCTTCAAGCTCGAGGGGGAGGCGGTCACCCGGCACCGGGTGTGGCGGGGGGTGCACGCCGGGGCGGTCACCTCGTTCGGGACGGACGGCGCGGGCGAGGCCGTGGTGGTCGCCCACGACGGCACCGTCTACCGCGTCGTGCGGGCGGCCGGCCGCCGCTAGCCGCCGCCGGGGACCGCGGCCGGGGACCGGCCGCTCACGCGCGCACGACGCGGGCGTCGCGCTCCGGGCGCGCGGGCGGGCGCGCGGCGGCGACCGGGTCGGGCTCCAGCACCCGCACCACCATGAGCGTCATGTCGTCGCGGGCCTCCTCGCCGTCGAGGAACTCCCGCAGGGTGGCGAGCACCGCGTCGGTCACCTCGCGGGCGGAGAGATGCGCCGGCAGCGAGCGCACCAGCCCGTAGAGCCGCTCGTCGCCGAACAGCTCCCCCTCGCGGTTCATCGCCTCGCTGATCCCGTCCGTGTGGAGGACGACCAGGTCCCCGGCGTGGAGCCCGAGCCGGTCCTCGTCGTACACGGCGCGCTCGGCGATCCCCAGCACCGTGCCGCCGCACTCGAGGTAGACCGGATCGCCGTCGCGCCGGACCAGCACCGGGAAGTTGTGGCCGGCGTTCGAGAACGTGAGGCGGAGCGGGTCCCGCTCCACGCGGGCGAGGAAGAAGGTCGCGAACTGGTGGACCGCCGCGGCGCGGTACACCAGCGCGTTGATGTTGCGCAGGATCTCGCTCACCGATGCGATCGAGCCCGCCTGGGTGCGCAGCGACGCCTGCAGCATCGAGGAGAGCAGCGCCGCCGGGACGCCCTTGCCGGCGACGTCGGCGATCGCCAGCACGAACGCGCCGTCCTCGGCCGGGACCAGGTCGTAGAAGTCGCCGCCCACCTCCTTCGAGGGGATGTTGAGGGCGTGGATGTCGAAGCGCGGGATGGGCGGGAACTCGCTGTGGAGGAACGAACGCTGGATCGTCCGTGCGAGCCGCAGCTCCTCCTCGATCCTCGCCACCTGCACCCGCTCGCTCACGAGCAGCGCGTTTTGCAGCGCGATGGACATCTGGCCGGCCAGGCTCGACAGCAGCACCACGTCCTCGGAGGTGTACTCGGTCGCGGTCAGCTTCTCCCCCAGCAGCAGGCCCCCCACCGTCTCGCCGCGCGAGTGGAGCGGCAGGATGACCGAGACCCCGAGCCGGCCGACCAGCAGGGCACGGTCCGCCGCCGTGAGCCCGGGCACCGGGTCGGCGAGGCGCACGCTCTCGGCGTCGGTCGGCAGGCGCAGCAGCAGGTCGCGCAGGGCGGCGTGGTCCGCGGGGTCGGGCGGCGGGCCGCTCCCCGCCCGCACCAGCACCTGGTCGCGCGGGAGCGCGACCAGGTAGGAGGCGCGCGGCAGCAGGGCGTCCGAGATCGTGCGGATCGAGCGCGAGAGCAGGTCGTCCAGCTCGATCGTCGTCTGGAGCTCGTGGCCGAGGTTGCGCAGCACGTTGCGGTAGTCGCCGGGGTCGCGCAGGAACAGCCGGTCGAGGCCCTCCTCGAGCCACGAGATCGCCGGCTGGAACACGATCAGCGCCACGATCAGGAACACCGGCTCGATCACCCGCGAGTCCACCCCCGAGATGCGGGTGAGCGCCTCGTTCAGCCGGGTGACGACCGTGAGGTAGATGCCGACCAGGGTCGCCGAGGCGACGCCGTAGAGGATCGCGCGCCGGGCGAGCAGCTTGGCGTCGAGGAATTTGTGCCGGACCATGGCGTAGGCGATCGACCCCGAGCCGACCGTGAGCGCCGCGACCGTGAGCGCGGAGCGCGCCCACTCGGAGATCGTGAGCCCGAGCAGGGTCGGGAACAGCGAGCCGAGGCTGTAGAGCAGCAGGCAGGTGGTCAGGCCGAGACCGATCGCCCGCAGCTGCTGACGCAGCCGCCGCGCCCGCACCCGCCGGTAGCTGTCCACCAGCAGGGCGATCGCGGCGATCCCGAAGCCCAGGTTCACGAACGAGAACAGCGCGTGGTGGATCGCGAGGAAGATCTGCACCACCACGCCCAGCAGCCCCGCGAGCGGCGCCAGCGCCCGCATCGGGTCGGGCAGCGCGACGTCGAAGCGGGGCGGGGCCAGCGCCAGCAGCAGCGCCACCGCGAAGTGGACCGCGTGCGGCGCGTAGACCAGCGTCTCGAGGTTGGGCGCGAAGCGCAGCCACGGGACCCCGGCCCCGCGGCGCGTGAACCCGCGCTCGACCGGGAACAGGCTGGCGAACAGGAACAGGGTCGGGAAGAAGAACTCCCACAGGTAGGAGAAGTTCTGGACCGACTGCGGCGCCCCGCCGGCGGCGCCGCCGGGACCGGCGCTGAGGAAGCTGAGCGCGGCGAGGATCGAGCCGAAGCCGCCGAAGAACAGCATCAGCGCGACCACGCGGTTGAGCCGCTGGCGCGGGTTCTCGCGCAGGATGAGGAGCCCGAGGAGGAACACCAGCCCCCCCAGGCACAGGTTGAGCGTCGCCAGCAGCCGGAAGGAGGTCATCGCGGCCGGGCGCTCTCCCGCGGGCGATCCAGGGTCATGGTGGCGGCTCCTCCCCCATCAGGTACGCAGATCGGACCGCGGGGCCGGCTCCACGGAGCGACCTTCGGGACGAGCGCGGGCCGCAGGCGTCCGGACGCGTCGCGGACGAGGCGGCATCGTACCCCCTCGCCCGCGCGGCGGCCAGCCGGCGGGCGTGCGCTGGGGCCC
>CAZKQE010000156.1:0-6818 GCA_964554725.1 uncultured bacterium | reverse complement strand
CTCCGCCGCCGCCACCGCCTCGACCAGGTCCTCGGTCGCGGCGACATCGTAGCGCAGGAACATGTTCGCGGTCTTGTGCCCGAGCAGCCGCATCGCCACCGACTGCGGCACGCGGGCGCGGGTGAGGGCGCGCGCCCGGCTGCGCCGCAGGTCGTGCGGGACGCGGCCGGGGACGCCGGCCCGCTCGCACGCCCGCTGCCACGCCGTGCGGAAGTCCCGCACCGGGCGCCCGGGCGAACGCTCGAAGAGGTAGACCGAGCCGGGGGCGCGCGCCGCGTGCCGGGCCCGCACGATGGCCGCCAGCGACGGCGAGGCGGCGAACGGGAACACGCGCGCGGCCCGGGTCTTGGACCGGGCGGCGGTGAGCCGGATTTCGCCGGCCTCGAGGTGGACGTCCTCCCAGCGCAGGAACTGGACCTCGCGGCGCCGCCAGCCGGTGATCCACAGGGCGTGGACGAGCTCGGCGACGGGCGGCCGGAGGTTCGCCACCACCGCCTCGACCTGCTCCGGCGTCAGGAAGCCCTCGCGGGCGGGCGAGGCAGGCAGCGACGGGAACACGGGCAGCGCGGCGATCCGTTCGCCGGCGTGGGCGAGGGCGAGCATGCGCCGGAGTGCGGCCATCTCGGCGTGGATCGTCCCCGGGCGCGCGCCCTGGCGCACGCGGCGGGCGACGTAGGCGCGCAGGTGGCGGAACGCGATCGCGTGCGCGGCGAGCGGAGCGAAGACCGGGCGGAGATGACGGATCGCGCGCTCGGCGCGGTCCCAAGAGCGCAGGCCGCGCATCGCGTAGTCCGAGCGGAGCAGCCCGACGAGCGTATGGAACGAGGTCGGCCGCCGGCGCGGCGGGTCGGGCGGGGCGCGGCGGATCGCGGCGACCAGCCGCGCCAGCTCGGACGCGACATCGGACGCGGCGGACGGGCGCCGGCGCCGCCGGCGGATCCCGCGGCGGCCGGGACGCTCGCTCACCTCGTTCGCGGCGGGACCACGCAGCCGCCTCCTCGGATCGTGGGAGGGGGCCGGATTGTCGAACCCCCGCCACGAGGGCGATGACGGGAGGGGAGCGTAGCAGCCCGGCCGCTCGGTCCGCCACGGGCGGAGCCCCGGCCCGAACCCCGGCCCGAACCCCGGCCCGAGCCACGGCCGGAGTCCCGGCGCGCGCCACCGCCCTCGCACCCGTCCCCATCCCGAGCAAGGCGCGAGCGGACCTGCGGCGTCCCGATTGACACCCGCCGCCAGGCGCTGTACCACATCGGCCACGGTGCGGGTCCGACTGTCCCGGTCCGGACGCCGGGCGGGCCGGCAGCGCGCCGCGGCGCGCGGATCCCGACTGGCACGGGCGCTGCAATGCAGTCGCGACAGGTCGCCGTCCCCCCGCTCCGCCGTTGGTCCAAGGAGGTGCCGCCATGAAGCGCCTGATCCCGCTGCTGCTGATCGCCATCCTGGGTGTCTCGATCGTCGAACCCGCCTTCGCCGCGCGGCGGGTGGTGGTGAAGCGCGGCGCTCACCGCCGCACGACCGTCGTCGTCCATCGCAACTGGCCGCTCCGCCGCGCCCACCGCGCGGTGGTGGTGCGGCCGGCGCGCGTGGCCTGGCGCGTCGCCCCGGCGGTGTTCCTGCCGCTCGTGGTGTGGACCGGGGTGGTCGTCGCCTCGGCGCCGGCGCGCGACATCCTGGTGTGGGAGGACGGCGAGACGCTGTCCAAGGACGAGGACTGGACCGAGTTCAGCCTCAACTGCGACAGCCGCGGCACCCAGCTCTGGCTCGAGGTCGCCGAGGGCAAGGCGCAGTTCGACTGGGCCGAGGTCGTGTTCGAGAACGGCGACACGCGCGTGGTGGACATGAAGGAGTGGACGCGCGGGCCGGGCCACTACGCGCTGCTCGACTTCAAGGACGGCCGCAAGGTGGACCACGTGCGGATCGTCGCCCGCGCGAAGAGCGACGAGGCGCGGGTCGTGCTCAAGATGGAGAAGTAGCCTCCGCGACCGATCCGCACCCGCGGCGGGCCGGCTACCCCGGCCCGCCGCAATGCATTATCCGGCAGGACAACGCGCCCTCCCGCGGGCGGAACGGCGGCGGTATACTGCCGCTTCCCCCGCACGCCGGGCCGCCGCCCGCGCTGTGCCGGCGGCCGGCCCTCCGACCGGAGGTCGCCATGAGCGGTTCGCCCTCGCTTGCCGCCCGATCGCTGCTCGCCGTGCTGTTGATGATCGGGTTCTACCTGCTGGCTCTCACCGTCTCGGCGGTGCTGCTGTGGATCCCGATCGCGGAGTACCAGCTCGCCCATCGCGTCCACCTGCAGATCCTCATCGCCTGCTGGCTGGGCGCGGTGATCATCCTGTGGTCCATCGTGCCGCGCCCCGACCGGTTCGAGCCGCCGGGGCCGCGGTTGGAGCCCGCGCGCCAGCCGCGCCTGTTCGACGAGCTGGAGGGGATCGCCCGGGCCACCGGGCAGGCGATGCCGGCCGAGGTGTACCTGGTGCCGGACGTCAACGCCTGGGTCGCGGGCCGCGGGGGCGCCATGGGCTTCGGCAGCCGCCGGGTCATGGGGCTCGGGCTGCCGCTCATGCAGGCGCTTTCCGTGTCCGAGCTGCGCGCGGTGCTGGCGCACGAGTTCGGGCACTACCACGCGGGGGACACGCGGCTGGGCCCCTGGGTGCACAAGACGCGGGCGACGATCGGCCGCACGCTGGCCGGGCTCGAAGAGCACAGCGGGATCATCCAGAAGCCGTTCGCCTGGTACGGGGCGATGTTCCTGCGCGTGACCCACGCGGTCTCGCGGGCGCAGGAGTTCGCGGCGGATGCGCTCGCGGCGCGCGTGGCGGGGGCGGCCGCGCTGCAGTCGGGGCTGCGCCGACTCCACGGCGCCGGCGCGGCATTCCCGAACTACTGGTCGGTGGAGGTCGTCCCGCTCCTGCAGATGGGATTCCGACCGCCGCTCGCGGAGGGCTTCTCCCGGTTCAGCGCCCGTCCCGGCATCGCCAGCGCGATGGAGGCGTGCGTGAACGACGCGCTGCGCGAGCAGAAGACCGATCCCTACGACACCCACCCGGCGATGGCCGAGCGGATCGCCGCGGTGGAGGGGATCGGGGCCGGAGCGGCGGCGCCGGACCCGCGGCCCGCCGTCGTCCTGCTCGACGACGTGCCGGCGGTCGAACGCGAGCTGCTGGCGACGCTGGCCGCCGCGACGCCCGAGGCGCCGCCGCTGCAGCCGGTCTCCTGGGACGAGGTGGGCGAGCGCGCCGTCCGCCCGGACTGGGAGGAAATGGTGCGGAAGCACGCGGGGCTCCTCTCCACGCTCACGGTCGAGCAGTTGCCGGCGACCGTGCGCGCGCTCGACGCGTTCGCGACCCGGATCGAAGGGTTGCCCGACGCGCTCCCGGGCGTGAAACGGCGCCAGTTCGCACTCTGGCTCCTCGGCGTGGCGCTGGGCGTGCTGCTGACGCGGCAGGGCGGCGTCCTCCGCTCGCTCCCCGGCGAACCCGTCCTCGTCATCGGGCCCGGAGGGGAGATCGACCCGGTCGCGCTGGTCGCGGCGCTGAGCGACGAGCGGCCGGGCGGGGAACGCTGGGACGATCGGATGGCCCGCCTCGGGATCGCGGGTCGGGCGCTGGCCGAGGCGCCGGGGTAGGGGTGCGGCCCCCGCCGCGCTTCGGCTACGGCCCGAGCCCCACCTGCTCGGCGGGCGGCAGGCGGCGGCCGTTGCGGAACATGACCGTGTAGGCGCGCAGTTCGTCGGACTTGTCCATCCAGGCGCGCAGGTCCTGGTCGTACTGGGCGCGCAGGTTGTCGAGCCAGTAGGGTCGGTTCTCCGCGAGCCACAGCCGCTCGTGCTCGGTCTTGAGCAGCGCGGTCGCCTCGCGTCCCTGCCCCAGCACCCCGAGGATGGCGCTCAGCCGGTCGACCACGAACGGGGTGCGCGAGCGGTCGTCCTGCGCCTGCAGCGCCTCGCGGTAGAGGTCGCGCATGCGCCGGGCGGCGAGCGCGCGGGTGCCGATCCCGTGCAGGCGCCGGGCGGCGAACGCGTAGGCGTCGAGCAGGTCGGCGTTGCGGGCGGCGCGCGCGCGCGCGCGCGCGACCAGGATGATCGCCTCCTCCTGGGACGCGCGCAGCGCCACCGCGACCGAGTCGAGCAT
Source organism: uncultured bacterium (assembly GCA_964554725.1). Taxonomy (GTDB): domain Bacteria; phylum Eisenbacteria; class RBG-16-71-46; order RBG-16-71-46; family RBG-16-71-46; genus WS-11. The sequence continues at coordinate 2,685 of CAZKQE010000156.1, read as the reverse complement.
GCCGCACAGCTGGCGGTCGAGCGTGCTCCTCGCCGGGTTGAGCCACGCCACCTCGAGGGTCGCGTCCGTGGGCCGCGCGGACGACACCAGCGCGTGCGCGCCGTTCAGCCTGCGCACCGCGCGCGCCAGCTCGTCGCCGGGGCTGCGCAGGAACGCCCAGTCGAACGCGCGCGCGAACCGCTCGGGGTCGCAGTCGCCGCTCTGCCACGCGGCGGCGGCGGCGTAGAGCGCCGGGTACCACACCAGCGCGAACAGCGCGTCGCCGTTGTCGGCCCAGGTGCAGTCGAGCTGCCCGATCGCGCCGGCCTGCTGGCCCTCGCGCGTGAACCCGCGGATGCCGGGGATCGCCTGGTCGAGGTTCGGGAACACCCGGTTCCAGTTCACCACCCCGGGGGCGACCAGGAACTCGACCTTCGCCTGCTGGAAGGGCTGGATCCAGCGCGCGTAGCTGTCGTGCGCCAGGTACTCCCAGGTGGTCACGACGACGTCGCGACCGAGCTTCGGGATCAGGTCGGGGTGCTCGACCAGCATGTCGCCCCACACCATCGCCCGCTTGCCGTGGGGTCGCAGCAGCTCGGCGAGCCGGCGCACGTGCCGCAGGTAGGCGGCGCCGAGCCCGCCCGCCCGCACCAGCGCGCGCGAGCGGCCCTCGCCGAGCCCGGCGGGCTCGTCGCCGCCGACGTGCAGGAACGGCGCGCCGGTGAGGGGCGCGATCTCCCGGTAGAGCGAGTCGAGCAGCGCGTAGCCGGCCTCGTTCGCGGGCGCGAGCGTGCCGCCGCCCTCGACCTCGGCGAGCGGGCGGTAGGTCTCCCAGCCGAGCACGCGCTCGAGATGGCCGAAGCTCTGCTGCTGGAGCACCAGGCTCACGTGGTGGCGGCGCGCGAACGCGTCGAGCCGCGCGACCTCGTCGGCGCCGAGCGCCCCGCCGGGGGGCGCGATGAGCGGGTGGCTGCGGTAGGCGAACGCCGCCTCGAGGTAGAGCACGTAGAGGTTGAGCTTGTGCTCGGCGGCGAGCGCGATGCGGCGCTCGAGCGCGGCCACCGTGGGCACCGGTCCGCGGCTCACGTCGTCCTGCAGCCCGCGCCAGCGGAGCGCCGGCCGGTCGACGATCGTCGCGCACGGGATGCCGCCGTCGCGCACCAGCTGGCGCAGCGTCTGCACGGCGTAGTAGAGCCCGGCCGCGGTGCGGGCGGTGGCGCGCACCCCGGTCGGCCGCGACTCGATGCGGTAGCCCTCCTCGCCGGCCTCGGCCAGCGCCGCGTCGCGGGCGAGCACGATCCCGCCCTCGCCCCCCTCGACCACGCGGACGCGCGCCGCGGTGCGCGACTCGATCTCCTCGCCGAGCAGCGAGGCGGCGAAGGCGTCCTCGGCGCTGCCGGCCGCGACGGCGATCCGCACCTCGCCGCGCAGCGGGAAGCTGCCGGCGGCGGGGGTCACGGTGGCGGGGCGCGGGACCAGCCGCAGATCGGGCGCATCGGCGGCGCGGGCGGGGGAGGCGACCCACGCGACGAGGAGCGCGGCGGCCACGTGGGCGCACCGCCGCCGCCCGGCGCCCGCGAGGGCGGGCCGGTTCCGCGCGGCGGGTGCGGTGTCCTGCACGGATACCCGGCGGACTCGGCCTGCGGCGGCTGCCCGGCGGTCTCCGGGCGGATGGGGGTCCCGGCCGCCGGCCGGCGCCGCGCCCACCGCGGGCGCAGCGAGGGTCGGAGCCGGGGGCAGCGACGGGCCGAACATGGGGCCGCGACTCTACCATCGCGGCGGGTGGCGCCCAACGCGTGCGCGCTCCCGATAGGTCGCGGCGCGCGTCCGTGGCATGATGCCGCGCCATGAAGCGGCCCGCCTCCCGTCCGCGCCGGGGTGCCGGCGGTCACCGCGCCCCGCGGGCCGCCGGGCCGTGGCCGCTCCCCGCCCTGCTCGTCCCCGGGCTCCTGCTCGTCGGCGTCGTGCTCCTGCATCGCGACGCGCTGCGGCTCTCGTTCTTCGCCGACGACTTCCTGTTCCTCGAACAGGTGCGCGGCCGCTCGCTGCCCGCGGCGCTGGTCACCCCGGACGGGCTCGGCAACTTCTTCCGGCCGGTCGGGCGCCAGCTCCATTTCTGGCTGGTGGGGCGGCTCACCGGCGAGTCGCCGGCGGGGTTCCACGCGGTGAACCTGGCGCTCTTCCTCGCCATCGTGGGGCTGCTGTTCCACCTCGTACGGCGGCTGGCCGGCATCCGCGCGGCGACGGTGGCGGCGGGGTTCCTGGCGCTCCACTGCGCCGCCGACGTTCCGCTGCGCTGGGTCTCGGGGAGTCAGGACCTGCTCGCGGTGCTGGGGGCGCTCGGGGCGCTCGCGCTCCACCTCGCGGGGCACCGGCCCGCGGCCGCGGCGGCGATGCTGTTCGGGCTGCTCGCCAAGGAGACCGTGCTCCTCACCCCGCTGATCGCCGCGGCGCTCGACCGGGCGGGCGGGCGCCCGTGGCGCGCGGCGCTCGCGCGTGCGTGGCCGCTCGGCGCCGCCGGCGCGGTGTGGGCGGTCCTGTGGGCGCTCACCGTGTCGCAGCGCCCGGGGCTCGCGGGCTCGCTCGGGTTCGAGCCGCTGGGGGCGGTCGCGGTGCTCGCGCACCTGGTCCAGGTCGCGACCGGCCTCGAGTGGCGCGGGGCGTTCGCGGTGGCGGGCCGCCCGCTGACGCCGTGGCTGCCGCTGC
>CAZKQE010000155.1:0-6858 GCA_964554725.1 uncultured bacterium | reverse complement strand
CCAGTCGTCCCGGGCCGCGGGGCGCGACGCGGCCGCGGGGCGGCGGCCGCGCGTCCCGCGCCTGCGCCGTGCCCCCCCGGCGTCGGCGCGGGACGTCCGAACTGCTAGGATAGCCGCGCGTTGCGGGCCCGGCAACCGGCGCCCGGCGCGGGGGGTCGTCGTGGACGCGAGCGTGTGGCTGGCCCTGCTGAGCGGGATCGCCGTCGCGGCGGCGTGCGGCCTGCGCGCCTTCCTGCCGCTCCTCCTGCTCGGCCTCGCCGGCCGCATGGGGCTGGTGCCGCTGCGCTCCGGCGCCGACTGGCTCACGACCGACCATGCGATCGTCGCCTTCGGCGTCGCCACCGTGCTCGAGATGGCGGGCGACAAGATCCCGGTCGTGGATCACGCGCTCGACGCGGTCGGCACCGTGCTGCGCCCGGTCGCCGCATGGCTCGGGGCCTACGCGGTCCTCCAGGCCTGGCCCACCCCGTGGGCGCAGATCGCGGCGATCGCTCTCGGCACCACGGCGCTGGCCGTGCACGGGCTCAAGGCCCAGCTGCGGCTCGGCAGCAGCGCGGCCACCCTCGGCACCGCGAACGCGATGGTGTCGGCGGTCGAGGACGCGCTGGCGTTCGCCGCCATGGCGGTGGCGGTGCTGGCGCCGGTGCTCGCGCTCACGGTGCCGCTGCTGCTCCTCCTCGCGCTGCGCCGGCGGCGCCGGCCGGCGCGGTGACGCGCGGCGGAGCGGACGCGCGGTTGGCGGGCGCCGGGCGCTCGGCTATCTTCGCGGCATGAGCGACCGCGAGTCGAAGGCCTTCGCCGACCTGGTCGCCGTCTGCCGCCGCCTGCGCGGTCCCGACGGCTGCCCCTGGGACCGCGAGCAGACGCTGGAGAGCATGACCCCCTATCTCACCGAGGAGGCGGTCGAGGCGAGCGAGGCGGTCGCCTCGGGGAAGACCGAGGACATCGCCGAGGAGCTGGGCGACCTGGCGTTCCTCGCCGTCTTCTGCCTCGAACTGCTGGGCGAGCGGAGCGGCGTGGGGGTCGCCGACGCGCTCGAGCGCGCGTCCGCCAAGCTCATCCGGCGCCATCCGCACGTCTACGGCAGCGGCACGGTCGCCGACGGCGACGCGGCCTACCGGCAGTGGCAGGAGATCAAGCGCCGCGAGAAGGGCGACGTCACCGCCACGCTGCTCGGGGAGATGCCGAAGGGCCTGCCGGCGCTGGTCGCGGCCTATCGCGTGCAGGAGAAGGCGGGCGCGGTCGGATTCGACTGGCCCGACGCCGCCGGCGCGCTGGCGAAGATCCGCGAGGAGACGGGCGAGATCGAGGCCGAGATGGGCGGTGACACCGATCCGCAGCTCGCCCGCGAGGTCGGCGACCTGCTGTTCGCGATGGTCAACCTGGCGCGCCATCTGGGCGTCGATCCCGAACGCGAGCTGCGCGTCGCCACCCACCGCTTCCGCGACCGGTTCCACCACATCGAGCGGCGGCTCGCCGAACGCGGCGCGACCCCGGCCGAGGCGTCGCTCGAGGAGATGGACCGGCTGTGGGAGGAGGCCAAGGCGCTCGGCCGCCCGACGCCCCCGCCCCCCGCCCCCGGGGTCGCCCGATGAGCGGCGCCGGCCCCGCGCGCGACGCGGCGCTGTTCCTGCAGCTCGTGCTCGGCCTGCAGCAGAGCGCGATGATCGCGATGGGCAAGCTGATGAACCCCATCACACGCACGGTGGAGACCGACCTCGAGGCCGCGCGCGACACGATCGACACGCTGGCCGCGCTCGAGGCCCGCACGCGCGACCGGCTCGAGCCCGACGAGGCGCGGGTGCTGCAGCAGGCCCTCGCCGGCCTGCGCCTCAACTACGTGGACGGCCTCCGGCGCGCGGGCACGCCGCCGCCCCCGGCGCCCCCCGAAGCGCCGTCCGGCGAGGCGGCCGACGACGCAGGGACCGGGCAGGCGCCCGGGCCCTGATCAGACCGCCTGCAGGGTGGCGCACTTGAGGTAGTGCGTCTCCGGCACCGCGAGCAGCTGCGGATGGTCCGGCGCCTCGGCCCGCCAGTCCAGCACGCGGAACGGCCGGCGCGCCGCGCGGGCCGCCTCGAGGAGCACCTGGCGGAAGAGCGGGTCCTCGAGGTGGTGGCTGCAGGACGAGGTGACGAGCGTGCCGCCCTCGGCGAGCAGCCCCATCGCCGCGCGGTTCAGGTCGCGGTAGGCGCGCGCCCCCGCCGCGAGCGCCCCGCGCGACTTGATGAGCGCCGGCGGGTCGAGCAGGACCAGGCCGAAGCGCTCGCCGGCGCGCTCGAGCTCGCGCACGACCTCGAACACGTCCCCCTGGCGGAACGTGATCCGCTCCGCCAGCCCGTTCCGTTCCGCGTTGCGCGCCGCGGCGGCGAGCGCCGGCGCCGAGGAGTCCACCGCCAGCACGCCGGCCGCCCCGCCGCGCGCGGCGTGGAGCGCCCATTCGCCCTGGTAGCAGAACAGGTCGAGCACGCGCTGGCCCGCCGCGCGGGCGCCGGCGCGCCGCCGGTTCTCGCGCTGGTCGAGGTAGAGCCCGGTCTTCTGTCCGCCGTGGAGGTCCACCTCGAGCGCGAACCCGTCCACCTCCACGGCCACGCGCTCCGGGACCTCCCCCCACCACACGCCCCGCTCGAGCGGCAGGCCCTCGAGGGTGCGCAGCGGGGAGTCCGCCATGCGCATGACGCCGGCGGGCCGCAGCACCTGGGCGATCGCCTCGCGCACCATCTCCGCGCGCGTCTCGATGCCGAGGGTGAGGACCTGCACGGCCAGGGTGTCGCCGTAGCGGTCCACGACCAGCCCCGGCAGCTGGTCCGACTCGCCGTAGACGAGCCGCACCGCCCGCGCCCCGGGGTAGACGGCGTCGCGCAGGCGCAGCGCGCGTTCGATGCGCCGGGCGAAGAACGCGGCGTCCACCTCGTCGCGTCCGCGCGTGAGCAGACGGGCGCAGATGAGGCTGCGCCGGTTGTAGTACGCCCGCCCCAGGAACGCGCCGCGGACGTCGGTCACCTCGACCAGGTCGCCGTCCGCGGGGGCGCCGGCGACCTCGGCCACCTCGTTGCTGAACACCCACGGGTGCCCGCCGCGGACGCGCCGGTCCTGGTTCTTGCGCAGCACCAGCCGCGGCGGGGCGGCGCCCATCCTAGCTCCGGGTCGCGCGCGCGGGCCGCGGCGCGGCCGCGGCGCGGGCGCCCCCGGCCTCGGTCGCGGCGGGGCCGAGCGCGAGCCCGATCAGCCGGTAGACCAGCCGCGCGGCGAGGAAGTCCGAGGCCACGTGGCCCGCGAGCGGGGCCAGCTCGACCACGTCGAACCCGACGATCCGCGCCCGCTCCGAGACGGCGCGCAGCAGGTCCACGGTCTCGTACCACTCGAGCCCGCCGGGCTCCGGGGTCCCGGTCGCGGGCAGCAGCGAGGGATCGAGCCCGTCGAGGTCGAAGGTGACGAACACCCGGTCGGTGAGCGCGTCGAGGATCGGCTGCCAGTCCCCGCGCAGGCCGCGGAACTGGCGCACGCTCCACACGGGCCACGGGTGGGCGGCGAGGTGCTCCGCCTCCTCCTCGCCGATCGAGCGGATGCCGACCGAGGCGGCGGGGACCAGCTCGCGCACGCGGCGCATCACGCAGGCGTGGCTGTGCGGGGTGCCGAGGTAGGTGTCGCGCATGTCGCCGTGGGCATCGATCTGGAGCACCGAGAGGCCCGGCACTCGGGCCGCGGCCGCCCGCACCGCCCCCGCCGTGATGCTGTGCTCGCCCCCCAGCACCGCCGGGAGCTTGCCCTGGTCGAGGATCCAGCCCACCGCGCGCTCGACCCGCTCGACCATCGCCGCCGGCCCTTCCGCCGCCGGCTCGAGCGCGGGCAGGGTGTGGATGCCGGCCCGGTAGACGGCGCCGACCTCCTCGTCCCACAGCTCCATGTTGCGCGAGGCGGCGAGGATCGCCTGCGGGCCCTCGCGCGTGCCGCCCCGGTAGGTGGTGGTGAAGTCGTAGGGGACCGGGAGCACGACCGCCCGGGCGCGGGCGAGGTCGCTGAACTCCTCCTCGAGCCCGCCGAAGTTCTCGGGCAGGGCGGTCGGCCAGTCGGGTGCGGTCATCGTGGTCCCCCGGAACGACGAGGGCCCCGCACCGGCGCGCCGGTCAGGGCCCTGCGGTCGGGCGGCAGCCGCGGCTGCCGCATGGCATCGGACGTGGCGGAACGACGCGGAACGTCCCGCCCGGGACGCGGGCTAGCGCTCCTCTTCGTCCTCGTCGAGGTCGTCCAGCTCGTCCTCGTCGTACTCCTCTTCCTCGTACTCGTCGTCGAACTCGTCGTCGTCGCCGAGATCGTCGTCGTCGTCCAGCTCCTCGTCGTCACCGTAGACCTCGTCGTCCCCGTCCTCCTCGTCCTCGAGGTCGTCGAGTTCGTCGTCCGGCAGTCCGCCGAAGTCCTCGCCTGGCACACCCTTCTTGCGCTTCATGGCAACCTCGGATGAGCTTCCCTGGCGCGACGTGCGCGCCGCCGTCGATGCATCCGCGTGGTCTTCCGCTCGCGACGCGCGTTGGATGCGCCCGCCGGCCGCGAGTTGCGTCCCGGTCCGAAAAAGCATCGGCAGTATACGGAGCGCCCCCCACCCGTCAATGCCAAATCAGCCGGGGGGCCGGTTCCACACCAGGATGGCCTCCAACGGCTTGCGGCCGATGCGGGGCACCCGGGCCCCGGCGGCCGGGTAGCCGACCGGCAGCAGCAGGAAGGGACGCTCGTTGGCGGGGCGGCCGAGGATCCGGGCCAGGAACCCCATCGGGCTCGGGGTATGGGTGAGCGTGACGAGCCCCGCCTGATGGGCGGCGGCGATCAGCAGCCCGGTCGCGAGCCCGACCGACTCGCGCACGTAGTAGTGCTTGTGATGGGCCCCGTCCACGACGTCGTATTCGACCTGGAACACGACGATCAGGGCCGGGGCGGTCTCGAGGAAGGGCTTCCGCCAGTCGGTGCCGATCGCGGCCAGGTCCGCGAGCCACTCCGGGGGCGCGCGGTGCTCGTAGAACTCGCGCTCCTCCGCCTCGGTGGCGGCACGGATCTCGCGCTTGAGCGCGGGGTCGGTCACCGCGACGAACCGCCACGGCTGCTTGTTGGCGCCCGAGGGCGCGGTGCCGGCCGCCCGCACCAGCCACTCGAGCAGTCCCGGCGGGAGCGGGTCGGGAGCGAAGTCGCGTACCGTGCGGCGGCGGGCGAGCGACTCGCAGAACGCGCGGGCGCGGGCGAGCTGGTCGTCCGCGGCGGGGCGCTCGTACTCGAGCGGGTCGAACTCAGGCACCGGGCCCTCCTGCCCCGCGCCGGCGGGGCCCGGCGCCCCGGGGCGCTGGACGGCGGGTGGGGTGATGGCGGGGTTGACGGGACTCGAACCCGCGACCTCCTGCGTGACAGGCAGGCGTTCTAACCAACTGAACTACAACCCCGCGGGGCCGCCGCGGGCCGCAGGGCCGCACGTGGCGATCGAAGCCGCGGCAGAATAGCCGCCGTCCCGGCGGCTGTCAACGAACCGCGGCCCCGGCGCCGGCGCTCAGTAGAGGCGGCGGATCTCGGCTCCCGCGTAGTAGTGCCGGACGATCTCCTCCCCGGTGCGGCCCCGCCGCGCCATCCCGAGCGCCCCGGTCTGGCACAGCCCGACCCCGTGGCCGGAGCCGGCGCCGCTCACCACCACCGTGCGTACGTGGCCGCTGCGCGGATCGCGGCGCACGTCCACCTTGATCAGGGTCGAGCGCAGGATGGCGTCCCGGTTCCCGGGACGGCGCATCACCTGCCGGAGCGACCAGGCCGGGATGACGATCGGCCCGGCCGGGGTCTCGACCACCAGCCGCCACACCCGCCCCGAGCGGGACCGCGCCTCCACCCGCACGTCGAGGATCGTCCCCGGCCGCCCGGCGGGCAGGCGGACGCCCTGCGCGGGGCCGAACTCGGCCAGGTTCGCGAGCAGCTCCGCGGCGGGCCACTCCTCGCGCCAGCGGAAGTGGCGCGAGGCGGCGCAGTAGTCCTCTCCCGCCCCGTCGGGCGCGCGGTCTCGGCGCCCGACCAGGTAGGGCAGCGGGTCGGCGGGCCAGGCCTCCCAGACGTCGGCGGTGATGCCGCCGCAGGTCGAGGAGTAGTTGGCGCGCACCGGGAGGCCCCCGACCAGCGCCACCTCGCCGGCGGTGCTCTCGACGCAGCGGGTCGCGAGCGGCCGCTCGCCCTCGACGCCCACGAACAGCTGGTCCTCGACCGTGGCGTAGACGTCGAATCCCTCGGCCGCGCGGCGCCCGCGATAGAAGAGCGTGTAGCTGCGGGCGGCGATCGCCTGCGCGCGGCCGGCCTCGAGCAGGTCCTCGCCCAGCGCGCCGATCTCGCCCGGGACCACCCCGACCAGGTACTGCTCGAGCCGCAGGCGGGTGGCGAGCGTCAGCGTCCCGCGCGGGTTGAGGAACACGCGCATCTGCCCGCGCCACCGCTGGTCCTTCCAGCGGACGGTCGTGGCCTCGTCGGGGGTCAGCACCAGGGTGTCACCCGGCGCGAGCGTGGCCCTCCACCGCACGCGGCCGGCGATCGCGCGCACGGTGGCGCGGCCGCCCTCGAGCGCGACCGAGAGCTGGTCGTCGCGCTCGAGCGCCCGCCGGCCCGCCCCCTCGACCACGGCCGCGCCCTCGGGGTCGAGCGTGACGCCGTTCAGGTCCCAGGCGAGCCCGACCGTGATCCACGGCTCGCCGGCGGCCGGCGCCGCCTCGACGGCCGGCGGCAGCGGCGCCGGCGGCTCGGCCGGGGTCGGACGTTCGGGCGCGGGCGCGGGCGGCGGCGGGGCCGGGACCGGTGCCGGACGGCGTGCGCAGCCGGCCGCCAGCAGCGTCAGGAGGACGAGCGGG
>CAZKQE010000154.1:0-6864 GCA_964554725.1 uncultured bacterium | reverse complement strand
CCATCGACGTCATCGCCGCCGCCCTGCTGATCGTGGGCGGGCTCAACTGGGGCCTGGTGGCCCTCACCAACTTCGATCTCGTCGCGTTCGTCACCGGGGCGGGGGGCTTCGGAGCCAAGAACGCGCTCGGGGCGCTCGTGTACGGCCTCGTCGGCCTCGCCGCGGTCTACCCGGCCGTGCAGTGGCGGGGCATCCAGCACCGCTGGGGGCGCGCCTGAGCACCGCCCGCGGGTCGGTCGTCCGGGGCGCCCCGCCGGGGCGCCTCGGCGTCACCCTGTCCGGCCGCGGCGCCGCGCGCCGGCTGACCGCCGAGCAGCGGGTCGCGGCGGCACCCGACGCGTGCTGCGCCTTCTTCTCGGACCCCCGCAACCTCGAGTCGCTGACCCCGCCGTTCCTGCGCTTCCGCATCCTCACGCCGATGCCGGTCGTGATGGGCGAGGGAACCCGCATCGAATACCGCCTGAGGCTGCTCGGGCTGCCGCTCCGCTGGGTGTCGCGGATCGAGGACTGGCGGCCCGGCCGCGGCTTCACCGACGTGCAGACACGCGGTCCCTACGCGCGCTGGACCCACCGCCACGAGTTCGTCCCGGTGCCGGGCGGGACCCGCGTGCGGGACGAGGTCGACTACGCGCTCCCGCTCGCCCCGCTCACGGACCCGGTCCACGCGCTGTTCGTGGGGCCGCGCCTGCGCGAGATCTTCGCCTACCGTCAGGCCGCGATCGCCCGGGTGCTGGGATGAGCGGCCCCCCGCCACCCGCCGGCGCGCCGGCGCGCCGGGTGCTCCTCACCGGCGCCACCGGCTACGTCGGCGGGCGCCTGCTGCCGGAGCTCGAGGCGCGCGGCCTGCGCGTGCGCTGTGTGGCGCGCCGCCCCGGACACCTGGCCGGCCGCGTCGCCCCCGCCACCGAGGTGGTCGCCGGGGACGTCCGCGACGCCGCGGCGATGTCCCGCGCGCTCACGGGGGTCGACACCGCCTACTACCTCGTCCACGCGATGGGATCCGGCGCCGGCTTCGAGGCGGAGGAGCAGGCCGGCGCCCGCACCTTCGCCGACGCGGCCCGGGAGCGCGAGGTCCGCCGCATCGTCTTCCTCGGCGGGCTCGGCCGCGACGACCGGGCGCTCTCGGCCCACCTGCGCAGCCGCCACGAGGTGGGACGCATCCTGCGCGGCTCCGGCGTCCCCACCCTGGAGCTGCGCGCGTCGATCGTCATCGGCTCCGGCAGCCTGTCGTTCGAGATGGTCCGGGCGCTGGTCGAGCGCCTGCCGGTGATGATCACGCCGCGCTGGGTCCAGGTCGCGGCGCAGCCGATCGCGATCGGCGACCTCATCCGCTACCTGCTCGCGGCGCTCGACCTGCCGCTGCCCGCCAGCCGGGTGATCGAGATCGGCGGGGCCGACACGGTCTCCTACGGCGGGCTCATGCAGGAGTACGCGCGACAGCGCGGACTCCGGCGGCGGATGATCCCGGTGCCGTTCCTGACGCCGCGGCTCTCGGGCCTGTGGCTGGGCCTCGTCACCCCGCTGTTCGCCCGCATCGGCCGCAGCCTCATCGACAGCGTGGTGCACCCGACCGTGGTGACCGACGATGCGGCGCGGCGCGAGTTCGCCGTGCGGCCGCTGGGCGTGCGGGAGGCGATCGCCACCGCCCTGCGCAACGAGGACCGCGAGTTCGCGCTCACGACCTGGCACGACGCGGTCTCCTCCTCCGGCGGGAAGCGGACCCCGGCCGGGACGCGATTCGGCAACCGCCTCGTGGACGCCCGCGAGCGCGCGGTGCCGGTGCCGCCCGCGCGCGCCTTCGCGCCGATCGCGCGCATCGGCGGCCCGAACGGCTGGTACGCGTACGACACGCTGTGGCGCCTGCGCGGGGCCGTGGACCTGCTGCTGGGCGGCGTCGGCATGCGCCGCGGGCGGCCCGCGCCCGACCGGCTGCGGCCCGGCGTGGCCCTCGACTTCTGGCGGATCGAGGCCTGCGAGCCGGGCCGCCGCCTGCGCCTCGCCGCCGAGATGCGGCTCCCCGGGCGCGCCTGGCTCGAGTTCGAGGTGGCGCCGGAGGGCGCCGGCGCCGTGATCCGCCAGACGGCGGTCTTCGACCCGCTCGGCCTCGGCGGGCTCCTCTACTGGTACCTCCTCTACCCGTTCCACCGGATCATCTTCTCGCGCATGCTCTCCGGCATCGCAGCCGCCGCCGCGGGGGACGGGGGGCGGGCATGATCCAGCCCGAGCGCATCCGCGCGCTGAACGAGCGTCCGGTGCGGGACGGCCGGCACGTCCTCTACTGGATGGAGGCCTCCTGCCGCGCCGCGTGCAATCACGCGCTGGAGCACGCCGTGCGCGAGGCGAACCGGCTGGGCCGGCCGCTGATCGCCGGCGTCGCACTGTCCGACGCCCAACCGGGGCTCACCGCGCGGCGCTGCACCTTCCTGCTCGAGGGCCTGCGCGACGCCCGGCGCGCCCTCGCGCGGCGCGGCATCCCCCTCATCGTGCGGCGGGGCGCGCCCGACGCGGTGGCGGCCACGCTCGCCCGCGGCGCGTGCCTGGTGGTCACCGACCGCGGCTACCTCCGCCACCAGCGCGCCTGGCGGGCACGGGCCGCGGAGCGGCTCGCCTGCGCGCTCATCGAGGTCGAGAGCGACGTGATCGTGCCGGTCGAGAGCGCGATGCCGAAGGAGGCCTACGCGGCGGCGACGCTGCGCCCGCGCCTGCACCGGCTCCTGCCGAAGTTCCTGGTCCCGCTGCGGACGACGCGGCTCCGGCACCGCGCCCCCGAACGGCTGCCGGCCTCCCTCGACCTCGCGGACATCCCGCGGCTCGTGCGCGCGCTGGGCGCGGACCCGGCGGTGCCGCCCGTGCCCGGCCTGCGCGGCGGCGCCACCGCCGCGCGGCGCCGGCTCGCCGCCTTCCTCCATACCCGCCTCGCCCGCTACGCCGGGGATCGCAACGACCCCGCGCGCGACGGGCAGTCCGGCCTCAGCCCCTACCTCCACTTCGGCCATCTCTCGCCGCTCGAGATCGCGCTCGCGGTCCGCCGCCGGCGCGGCCCCGGCGTGGCCGCGTTCCGCGAGGAGTTGATCGTGCGCCGCGAGCTGAGCATGAACTTCACGCACTACCACGAGCGCTACGACCGCTTCGAGTGCCTGCCCGCCTGGTGCCGCGCGACCCTCGAACGGCATGCCCGGGACCCGCGCGATCCCCGCTACTCCGCGCGCGAGCTCGAGGAGGCCCGCACGCACGACCCGTACTGGAACGCCGCGCAGCAGGAGCTGGTCCTCCGCGGCCGGATCCACGGCTACCTGCGCATGTACTGGGGGAAGAAGATCCTCGAGTGGACGGAGCGGCCGCAGGACGCCTTCGCGCTCGCCGTGCGCCTCAACGACCGCTACGCGCTCGACGGGTGCGACCCCAACGGCTACGCGGGCGTGGCCTGGTGCTTCGGCAAGCACGATCGCCCCTGGACCGAGCGCCCCATCTTCGGCCTGGTGCGGTACATGAACGCGAACGGGCTGCGCCGGAAGTTCGACATCGACGCCTACGTGCGCCGCATCGCGGCGCTCGCGCGCCCGTCCGGCGCCCACCGACCCGCGCGGTTCGCGCCGCCGAGCGAACTTCGGTAAGGTGGCGGGCGTTGCGCCCGCATCCGCCCACCGTCCGCGGTCGAGGAGTCCCCGATGAGCAGCGTCGAGCGCATGTTCCCGCGCGCCCGCATCCCCTACGGCACCTGGGGCAGCAGCTGGTTCCCCGCCTGGCAGAGCAGCCCGCTCGCCGAGGTGAACATCGGCCAGTTCGCGGGCGAGGCGATGGCCCGCGTGCTCGGTCTGCGCGGCGTCCCCAAGAGCAAGCTCGAGTACCTCGTCCTCGGCTCGACGATCCCGTGGCACTGGAAGTTCTGGACCGCGCCGCTGGTCGCCAGCTGCATGGGCGAGCGGCTCCCCGGCTACCACGTCGAGCAGGCGTGCGCGACCGGCCTGCAGGCGGTGCTGCTGGCCGGCGCCGAGATCGAGTCGAGAGCGAAGGACGTGGTGGGCGTGCTCACCTTCGACCGCACCAGCGACTCGCCGGTCGGCGTGTTCCCGGAGCGGCGCGCCCACCAGCGCACCCACGCGCTCGCCGACGTGTGGGACAACTTCGGCTTCGACCCCGCCACCGGCAAGGCGATGATCGCCGCCGCCGGGCTCACCGCGCGCAAGTACCGGATCGAGCGCGCCGAGGTGGACGAGGTGGCGTTCGTGCGCCACCAGCAGTACGCCGAGGCGCGTGCGTCGGGCTTCCTCGACCGCGTGATGGTCCCGCTCGACCTGCTGGACGTCGCCGGCCGCCCGCTGGGCCGGGTCGCGGACGACCTCGGCGTCCGCGCGCTGCCGCTCGCCGCGCTGCGGGCGCAGCGGGAGCTGGACACCTGTGTCACCAGCGGCACCCAGACCCACGCCTCGGACGGGATGGCGACCCTGCTGGTCACGACCGAGGCGAAGGCGCGCGAGCTGAGCCCGCGCCCCGAGATCGCGATCCGCTTCGTCGCCAAGGTCGAGGCGCGCACCGAGCCCAGCCTGATGCCCGAGGCCCCCGCCTTCGCCGTGCGCCGGCTGCTCGACCGCGTGGGGCTGACGATGGACGACATCGCGGTCGCCAAGAACCACAATCCGTTCGCGGTGAACGACGCGGTCTTCACCCGGGTGACCGGCCACGACTGGCGCAAGCTGAACCGCACCGGATGCTCGCTGGTGTGGGGCCACCCGCAGGGGCCGACGCTCACCCGTTCGCTGATCGAGGGGCTCGAGGAGGCGGTGGACCTGGGTGGCGGCCACGTGCTCGTGTTCGGCTGCGCGGCCGGGGACGTCGGCATCGCGGCGCTGTTCGAGGTCACGGACGGAGGCGGCCGATGAGCGGCGCGGTGCAGGACCGGGTCGCCGGCCGCGAGCGCGGTGGCGTGCGGGCGATGCGCCCCTCGACGCTCGAGGGGCTGGGGCTCGGCACGGTGCACGAGATCTTCCGGCGCGGCGCGCTCCCGGTGCGCACCGAGGACCTGGTCGAACGGGTGTTCGGCCCCGCCACCGACCGGGGAACGCTGGTGATCTCCGGCGGCAACGGCATCGTCGGCGCCGGCAAGGCCATGCAGCTCGGCTCGCGGCTCGCCCCCCATGGCGTGCGCACCGTGACGCTCGACGTCCCGGGGGCGCCGGACGGAATCGGCCGCCAGTATCCGGGGCTCGTGCAGGCGTTCGGCCGCGAGGCGGCCGACCGGGTGATGAGCGGGATCGTGCGCCTCACCTACGACGGCCGCACGCTGCCGGCCGGGCTGGCGGCGCTGCGCCCGCGCTTCCTGCTCGAGGCGATCCCCGAGATCCTCACGGCGAAGCAGGCGCACTACCGACTCTTCCGCGAGACGTTCCCCGGCATCGAGATCCGCTCGGTCACCTCGGGGTTCCCGTCGTCCGAGCTGGGGGTCGGCATCGCCCACCCGGCGTTCCCGCACGAGGTCAACAAGGTGTACGAGACGGTCGAGCCCGCGCCTTCGGCGGTCACCCAGCTCCTGTGGTCGCTGGGCCTGATCCCGGTGCCGGTGAGCGACCACTGGTCGTTCGTGCTCGACGTCCTGTTCTGCGGGGTGACGCTGGCGGGGCTGCGGCACCACCGGCGCACGAACATGCCGTTCTGGAAGCTCGACAAGCTCATCCGCCGCGAGCTGGGGCCGAACCCGTTCCGCGCCCACGACGCGATCGGCGCGAAGGGCGCCGACTTCCTCACCTGGTCGTGCCTCCACCACCTGTCCGAGGTCTACGGCGAGCTGTTCCGCCCCACGCCCGAGCTGGTCGAGCGCAAGGACACCGGACAGACCTGGTATCCGCCCGACCACTTCCGCCCGGTGGTGGACTGGACGCTCTCCGAGTCCGAGCACGAGGCGTTCCGCGTGGCGCTGCTGGGCCCGCTGTTCCAGATGACGAGCCTGTTGCTCCACGAGCGCCGCGCCCACCCGGCGATCCTCAACGCCATCGGCGAGCTGTGCGCCCAGTTCCGGAGCGGCGCGCTGGCGCGGATGCGCGCCCTGGGGCCGGCGGAGGTGCGCGCCACCGTCGAGGCCTACCATCGCACCCACCCGGAGGCGGCCGCCGGCGCGTGGCATCCCGGGGCGTTCGAGCGCATGGAGGGGCCCGACTGGGAGCAGCTCTACGTGAACGCCGAGCACGACGGCACGGTCGGTGTGGTCACGCTCTCGCGCGAGAGCTACTCGTGGGACGTGGACCGCGAGCTGAACCGCGCCCTCGACTGGCTCACGGCCGAGGGCATCCGGCGCGTGATCGTCACCGGCGACTTCCACCTCTCCACGCAGATGGTCGGGGCCGACACCTCGGACTTCTTCGCCGCGCTCGACGACGTCGCCGCCGGGCTGGCGATCACCAGCGGCTGGCCCGCGACCGCCCGCCGGCTCCACGACGGGTTCGCGGTCTCGGTCGGCTTCGTGCCCGGCAAGCGCCTGCTCGGCGGCATGCTCGAGCTGCTCATGCACTGCCATCATCTGGTCGCGGTCGAGGACGCGCGGCTCGGCTGGCCGGAGGTGACGCTGCCGGTGGTGCCCGGGATGGAGGGCTGCCACTGGCCGTTCCGCCGCGCGCCGCGCGAGCGGTGGCCGCAGCTCCTGCGCATGCTGCTCACCGGCGAGACCGTGCGCGCCCGCGACGCGGTGGGCTGGCTCGCCGACCACGCGGCGCCGATGGACGAGGCGCTGCGCGTCGCCTGGACGCTGGCGATGGCGGGCGAGCGGGCGGCGCCGCGGCGCGCGCTCGAGGCCGGCCGGCTCGAGGGCGTGGTCGCCGACGCCGCGGGCATCCCGGAGCCGGGCAGCGCCGGCGAGGCGGCGGTGCGGCGGGC
>CAZKQE010000153.1:0-6873 GCA_964554725.1 uncultured bacterium | reverse complement strand
TCGTCCATCATGTAGTTGAAGTTGTCCACCCGCGTGACGAACACGTTGTAGGCGACGATCCCCGCGATCGCGACGGCCAGGCCGCCGGCGGTGTTGATGAGCGCCTCGGAGATCCCGATCGCGAGCTTCGTCGCGTCGACGGCGCCGGTGTGGCCGAGTGCGGCGAACGAGCGGATCATCCCGACCGTGGTGCCGAGCAGGCCCACCATGGTGCCGATCGAGGCGATCGTCGAGAGGGCGATGAGGTTGCGCTCGAGCAGCGGCACCTCGAGGCCGTTGGCCTCCTGGATCGCCGCCTGCGTCTCGGCCACCACCTTCTCCTTCGGCGCGCCCTCGCTGACGACCTGCTGGTAGCGCTCGAGCCCGGCGCGGATCACGTTCGCCGCCGAGCCGCGCTGCTGACCGCACATCTGGATGGCGGCGTTCACGTCGCCGCGGTGAAGGGCCTTGCGCACGTTGTTGAGGAAGTCCGGCAGCGAGCCGCGACCCGCCGCCTTCTTGAGGCTCCAGGTGCGCTCGATGATGAACGACACCTGGAGGATGGCGAGCATGATGAGGGCGGCCACCAGGATGCCGGCCGTCTTCATCTGCACCCCGATCTCTCCCAGCAGCGGCAGATTCCACCAGATGGCCACCGAGATGATGGCGGCGAGACTGAACCCAAGGGGCACGATGAAACGGCTCATTGCGTGACGTCCCTCCTGTTGGTCCGGGCCGCGGCCACCGCCGCCGCCCGGGACTCCCGATGCGGGCGGGAACCCCCGTGCTGTCGGGCCCGGGACCGCCCCTCGGCCGTCCCTGCGCCCGCGATGATCGTACCTCTGCCGGCGGCGGTCAGCCGACGGCGCTCTTCCCCCCCGCGAAGGCCGCGAGCGCCTGCTCCTCGGTCTCGTGGTGGTCGAACACCAGGATCAACCTGGTCATCGTGAACAGATCGTGCATCCGCTTCGACAGCCCGCACAGCCGGATCTGGCCCCCGCGGCCCCGGTAGTTCGCGTAGGCGCGCATCAGCACGCCGATCGCGACCGAGTTCACGGTCACGCACTCCGTCAGGTCGAGCAGCAGCCGCGTGTTCCCGCCCGCCGTCTCCTCCGCCACCGCGCGCTGGAAATCGTCCGTCTCCTGGTCGCCGAAGAAGCTACCGGCCAGGGCCAGCACCACCACCCCCGCGACTTCCTTCCGCCGAACGGACAACCGGACCTCCCCGCGCGTCCGCGGAACGCTCAGACCGGCTTGGACTCCGTGAAGCTCGCGATCGCCTGCTGCTCGGTCGGGAACACGTCGAAGACCAGCGACAGCTTGGTGATGACGAAGATGTTCTCGATCCGCTTGTCCACGGCGCACAGCTTCATCTGGCCGCCGCGCCGCACGTAGCTGGAGTGGGCGGAGATCAGCACGCCGAGCGCGGTCGAGTTGAGATGCTGCGTCTCGGAGAGGTTGATCACGAGGTGCTTGTTGCCGCCGTCGGCCAGCGTCTTGATCGCCCGTTCCAGCTCGTCGGTCTCGTCCCCGCCGCTCAGATAGCCCTTCGGGGTCAGGATGGCGACGGTCTCCACCTGGCGCTGCTTCATTGTGCTCCTCCCTTGGGGCCCGCAGCCCCCCCTCTGGTGATCATCTCGAGACCCTTGACGGCGTCGGGCTGCCGGGGGTCCAGCTGGAGCGCACGCTTGTAGCACTCCGTCGCCCGGCTCCGGTTCCCCGAGTTCTGATGCCCCTGGGCCAGCCACACCCAGGCCTGGATGTCCTGGTCGTTGATCGCCACCGCCCGTTCCAGGCGGGGGATCGCCCCGCTCCAGTCCCGGTCGAGCAGCCGGTAGAACCCGAGCTGCCGGTTCGCCACCCCCGCGTTGCGGCTGGTCGAGTCGAGCTCGACCGACCGCACCAGCGCCTGCCTCGCCTGCTGCACCGAGTCCTGCTGCGCGTAGAGGATCCCCAGCCAGAAGTGCCGCTCGGCCTTCGCGGAGTCGATGGCCGCCGCCCGCCGCAGCGCGGCGAGGGCCGGCTCGTACTCCTTCATCTCCTTGTGGGACAAACCAATATAGTAGTAAGCCTCGCCGCTGTTCGGGTCAAGCGCGATTCGGCGCTGCATCGCGACGATGGTCGCCGGGTAGTCCTTCTGCCGGAAGCGGAGCTTGCCGAGCTCGTTCATGGCGAAGCGGGCATCCCCGCTGGTGGAGTCCCGGTCGATGATGGCCTGGTAGATCGAGTCGGCCCGCGCGAGGTTCCCCTGGAACACGTGCATCTGCCCCATCAGGAGCAGGTCGCGCGCGGAGGGCTCCCCGCGCCCGAAGTAGTCGAGCGCCCGGCCCCAGTCCTTCTGCTCGGCGTGGTAGCGTCCCATCACCGTGTACATCTCGCGGCTCCGGTCGCCGAGCGACTCGGCCTTCTGCAGGGCCGCCAGCGCGTCCTCCTTGCGGCCCACGTAGTAGAGCGTCCGTCCGAGCAGGCTCCAGCCCTTCGCGTCCTGCGGCCGCAGCTGCGTGTAGCGCTCGAGGGCCGGCAGCGCCTCGGCGTAGCGCTTCGCGTCCGCCGCGCCGGACAGGTAGAGCAGGTTGCCGAGCGCCAGCTGGCCGGGGGCGAAGTCGGGGTCGTTGCGCGTCACCCACTGGTACTGCTCGAGCGCCTCGTTGTAGCGCTGGTCGTAGTAGAGCGCCTGGCCGAGCGAGAAGCGGATGTCGACGTCGGTCGAGTCCACGGCCATCGCCGCCTGGTGCTCGAGGATCGAGAGCGCCCAGGTGCCGCGCCGGAAGTAGAAGTCGCCCAGCTCGCGGCGGACCTGTCCGTCGCCCGGCGCCTCCTCCCGGGCCCGGGTGAAGTAGATGCCGGCGGCGCGCAGCGAGTCGCGCGACTCCTCGGCGCGCCCGAGGGCGGTGAGGAACCGCGGCCGCCACTTCTCGCCCCACTTGAGCCCGACCGAGAGTGCGGCCACCCCGGCGTCGAACTGCCGGGTGGCGATCAGGCAGTCCCCGAGCCCCAGCTGGGCCTCCGGGAACTTCCGGTCCAGGTCGGTCGCCTTCTGGAACAGCGGGATCGCCTCCGCGCAGCGCTCCTGCTGGCGGTGGACCTCGCCGGCCCCCCAGTACCCGAGCGCCAGGCTGGGGTCCATCTTCTGCGCCAGCTCGAACTGCTCGAGCGCGCGCTCGTACTGCCGCCGGCGCAGCATCACCTGGCCGACGCCCGCGCGACCCGCCGCGTAGCCCTGTCCGGCCGCCTTCTCGAAGGCCCGCACCGCCTCCTCGAGCCGGCCCTGCTGCAGGGCCGTCCGGCCGTCCTTGAGGTCGTCCGCCCACGCCGGCGGCGCCGTCGCCACGACTCCGCAGGCGATCGCCGCCAGCGCCAGCCGGCGGACGGCGCGACGCGCCCCGCCGAATCCCCGCTTGCCGTCCAGTGTCCGCCTCCTCATCTGGTGTCCTGATGTCCGCCCAGCATGGGCGAGCGCCGGACGAACCGCACCGGCACCGCGGTCGGGACCAGTCCCGCGTCCCGGACGATCGCCTGCCCCTCGCGGCTCGTGATGAACGTCACCATCCCCTTCGCCAGCGGCCGTCCATCCGGCCGCAGGTACAGATTCATGTCCCGCGACAGCGGGTAGTCCCCGCGATGGACGGCCTCCAGGTCCGGCCGCCAGTACGGCATGCCCTTCAGCGCCGCCAGGCGCAGCGGCCTCACTCCGCGCTCGGCCCACGCGAGCGACACGATGCCGATCGCCTCGGGGTGCCGTGCCACGTACGCCACGACGCCCGAATCCGACGCTCCGTACACCACCGCCGCCCCGATGGGTCCGCCGTCCATCACCCGGGCGGCGAAGTACGCCATGATATCCGACCCCGGGGGCTGGATCACCGGTCGGATCGCCGCCGCCGCCCCCCCGAGGTCGGACCACCGCGTGATCGTCCCCTCGTAGACGCCCCGGACCTCGTCGAGCGCCACGTTCTCCACCGGGTTCGCCGGGTGGACCACCAGGGCCACCCCGTCCCGCGCGAACCGGAACCCCTCGAGCTCGAGCCCGCCGGTGACCGCCGCGCGGCGCTCGAACGGCTCCAGCTCCCGGCTGATCACCGCCAGCTCCGACTCGGCCGCGAACAGCGCCCGGATCGCCTCGGACGAGGTCCCCTCGCGGATCTCGATCGCGGCCTCCGGGTACAGGGAGTCGAACGCCGCGCGCTCCCTCCGGATCACCGGGAGGAGCTCGGCCGAGCAGACCACCGACATACGCCCGCTGGTCAGGCTCTCTTCCACCGTGCCCGGCGCGCGTTCCGGGGAGCAACAGGTCCCGCTGACCGCCAGGCAGCACAACAGGAGCACCCGCGCGGCGTGACGCCCGCCGATGCCCGATCGTCCGAAGTGGATGGAGTCTAGGAAGTGGTTGCCCCGCCTGTCAATCACTCGCTGTCCCGCCTCCCCGCGGCCGCGACGTCCCCGGTCGCGTGCGCCGCCGTGCCGGAGCAGCCGGGCAGACTAGTGAAGCCTCTCCGCGACTGTCAAGGATCCGTGAGGCGCGCGCGTCCCCGCCGTGCCGGGGTCCGCCCTCTTGGATGCCGGCCGCGGCGGAACCATGCAGGGAGAATGTTGCCCGGCGGGGTCCGGGGCCCCTACCATCCCGCGGCCGGCGCGGCCCGCGGCGCGTCCGCCCGGCCCGCCCTGGCCCGCCGCCGTGCTCCCCCGACCCGGAGTCCCCGCGTGAAGCGACGCCCCGCCGCCGGCCGCCCGGAACCGCCACCCCCGGCGGCCGGACCGTCCGCCCCGCCGCTGCTGCCGCCGCCCGCCGAGTGGCTCCGCCCCGCCGAACCCTTCCTCGTCCCGCTGCTGGTGCTGCTGGCCGCCCGCGCGCTGCTGTGGGCGACGCTGCCGGTCGCGGCGGAGGACGCCTACATCACCTTCCGCTACGCCAAGAACCTGGCGATCGGCAACGGCCTGCAGTACAACCCCGGCGAGCGGGTGATGGGGTTCTCGTCGCCGCTGTGGACGCTGTGGTGCGCCCTCGGCTGGCGGCTCACCGGCTCGGCGCTCGAATGGGCCCGCGCCTGGGGCGTGTTCGCCGACGCCGTCACGCTGACCGTCGCGGCCGGCCTGCTGCGCCGGTACGCGGGCCGCGCGGCCGCCTGGTGCTTCGCCGCGTTCTTCGCCGCCTGGCCGTTCTTCGCCGCGGTCGCGGTCTCGGGCATGGAGACCGGCGTGGTGCTGGCGCTGCTCGTGGTCGCCGCGGCGCTGGCGGCGAAGCGCAGCGCGTGGACCGGCCCCGCGCTCGCCGCGCTGGTGCTGTCGCGACCGGAGGGGATCGCGGCCGCGGCGGTGATCGCGCTCGGGGCGCGCGGGCGGGACCGCGCGCTCGGGCTGGCGCTGGCGGCCGCGGGCATCGCCGGGCTCTGGCTCTACTTCGGCCACCCGGTCCCGCAGAGCGTGCTGGCGAAGGCCGGCATCTACGGTCACCCGGGCCCGCTCCAGGCACGCTTCTGGTGGGACTGGCTGGTGCCGTTCCCGATCGGCGGCGCCCCGGTGGTCACCGAGGGGGTGCACCTGTTCCTGCTCAGCGTGCTGATGGCCCCCGCCGTGGTGCGCGGGGCGCCGGTCCTGTGGGCCGCGCGCCGGTCGGGCCTCGCGCTGGCGGCGGCCGCGGCGCTGGTCATCTGGCTCGGCTACGCCGGCCTCGGGGTGGCGTACTTCTTCTGGTACCTGGTGGTCCCGCTCGGCGGCATCCTGCTGCTCGCGGCGGCGGGACTCCCGCGGCTGGTGCGCGGCCCGGCGATCTACGTCTCGGCGGCGCTGTTCGTGGTCGGCATGTGGGGGGTGGGCCTCCAGCTCTACGTCGGGCGGGCGAAGCAGGAGCTCCAGACGTTCGGGCGGGTCGCGGACTGGCTGGCGGCGAACGCACGCCCCGGCGAGACCGTCTTCCTCGAGCCGATCGGCCTCATCGGCTACCGCAACCCGCTGGTCGTGCTCGACGAGGTGGGGCTCGTCTCCCCCGCCGTCGCCCGCCGCCGGCTGCAGGGCGCCGGCTGGTACGCGGACATCCTCGAGGAGCGGCGTCCCGAGTGGCTCGTCGTCCGCCGCTCGCTGCTCACCCGCGGCGCCGCGTTCGCCGGGCGCTGGCCGCCGCTGCGGAACGCGGCCGAGCGGGACACGCTGCGCGCCCGCTACGAGGTGACGGGGCCCTTCGCCGGCGGCAGCGCCGACCAGGACCTCCTGGTGCTCCGGCGCCGGCGGTGAACGGCGGCCCTCAGGGCCGCAGCCGGTTCAGCATGCGCGGGAACGGGATGCTCTCGCGCACGTGGTCGAGCCCGGCGATCCACGCCAGCGTCCGCTCGACGCCGATGCCGAAGCCCGCGTGCGGGACGCTGCCGTAGCGCCGCAGGTCCTTGTACCACTCGAACGCCTCCTGCGGCAGGCCGTGCTCGTCCACCCGCTCGGTGAGCCGCTCGAGCGAGGCGAGCCGCTGGCCGCCGCCGATGATCTCGCCGTACCCCTCGGGGGCCAGACAGTCGCACGAGAGGCACAGGCGGGGGTCGGCCGGGTCCGGCTCGGTGTAGAAGGCCTTCACGGCGGCGGGGTAGTTCGTCACGAACAGCGGCAGGTCGTGCGCCTCGGAGAGCGCGGTCTCGTCGGGGGCGCCGAAGTCGCCGCCCCACTCGAACGGCAGGCCGCGCTCGACCAGGAACCGCACCGCGTCGTTGTAGTGCATGCGCGGGAAGGGCGCGCGGATGCCCGCCAGCCGGCTCGTGTCGCGCTCGATCCGCTTCAGGTCCTCGGCGCAGCGGTCGAGCACCCGCGCCACCGTGCGGACCAGCAGGCGCTCCTCGAGCTGGATGACGTCCTCGAGGGTGGCGAACGCCCACTCGGGCTCCATCATCCAGAACTCGATCAGGTGCCGGCGGG
>CAZKQE010000152.1:2957-6974 GCA_964554725.1 uncultured bacterium | reverse complement strand
GGCGCGCTCATCGCCGCCCCCCGCCGGCGGCGCGACGGCGCTCGTCGCGGGCGGCGCGCGCCCGCTCCGCCCCCGCCTCGATGCGGCGGATGAGCGACTCGACCACCTCGCGGCGTTCGATGAGCGTCGAGAAGCGGCGGTAGTCGGTGAGGCGGAACAGCGCCTGGATCATCGGCTCGAGGAAGATCATCGCCTGGCTGGCGATCACGGTGAGCGGCCGCGAGGTCTCGAGCGCGAGGATCGCCGGCACCTCCATGCGGAGCTCGAGCACCCGCCCGGCGAGCCGGTCGAGCAGGGCCTCGTCCTCGGGCGTCAGCGGGGTCGCCTCAGAGGCCATGGGCCACCAGATGGCCGCGCAGCGCGTCGATCAGCCGCTCGCGCCCGTGCGCGGGGACCGGCAGCAGCAGGCCGCGGTAGGGATCGAGCCAGTGCGGGCGCGCGTAGGGCGAGACCAGCAGCCCCGCCGGCCGCGCCGCCGCACGCCGCAGCTCGCTCCAGCGCCGCCGCGCGGTGCCGAACGGGCCGCGCATCTGGACCCCTTCACCGTCCACCCGGCAGCGCGCCGGCGAGAGCACCGGGGAGAGGGTGCCGAGCACCGCCAGCACGAGGACGATCCGCACCAGCGCCGGCTCGTCCAGCGAGGCGATCAGCAGGCACATCGCCAGCGTCATCAGCGCGGCGGCGAGCGCGCCGAGCGGCCGGTCGCGCCAGGGATTGAAGGACCACTCGAGGGCGGGGGGCGTCATGCCGGGCTCGCCGCCGTGCCCGCCGGAGCGCGCTCGGGGCGCCCGCTCCCGCCCCAGTGGAGCACCAGCTCGCGGGCGGCGCGGCCCTCGTCGAGGCGGCTCACCGGCGTCGTCAGCGGGGCCTCGAGCAGGGTCTTCGGGCTCTCCGCCGCCTCGCGGGCGATGTGCTCCATCGCGGCGGCGAAGTGGTCGAGGCGGTCGAGCGTCTCGGTCTCGGTGGGTTCGATCATGAGCGCCTCCTCGACGATGAGCGGGAAGTAGACGGTCGGGGCGTGGACCCCGAAGTCGAGCAGGCGCTTGGCGACGTCGAGCGTCTTCACCCCGTGCTTCCGCAGCCGCCGGCCCGAGAGCACGAACTCGTGCATGCAGTGCTCGGGGTGCGGCAGCTCGTAGGTCCGCGCCAGCCGGCGCATGAGGTAGTTCGCGTTGAGGATCGCGGTGCGGCTCACCTCGCGCAACCCGGGCGGGCCCAGGGTCGAGAGATAGACCAGGCCGCGCAGCGCGATGCCGAAGTTGCCGTGGAACGAGTGGACCCGGCCCACCGAGTGCGGCCGCTCGCGGTCGAGCCGCAGGATCCCGTCGCGCTCGACCACCCGCGGCACGGGCAGGAACGGTTCCAGATGGGCCGCCACCGCCACCGGGCCCGCCCCCGGGCCGCCGCCGCCGTGCGGGGTCGAGAAGGTCTTGTGCAGGTTGATGTGCATGAGGTCGAAGCCGAGGTCGCCCGGACGCACGAGCCCCACCAGCGCGTTCAGGTTGGCGCCGTCCATGTAGACCTGCGCGCCGGCCTCGTGGGCGAGCCGCGTGATGTCGCGGGCGCGCGACTCGAACAGACCGAGCGTGTTCGGGACCGTCAGCATGACCGCCGCCGTGCGGTCGTCGAGGGCGCGCTTCAGCGCCTCGAGGTCGACGGTCGCGTGCTCCTCCGAGGCGATCGTGACGGTCTCGTAGCCGAGCAGGTGGACGCTGGCGGGGTTGGTGCCGTGGGCCGAGTCCGGGACGATGACCCGGCGGCGGCGGTCCCCCTCCCCGCGCGAGCGGTGCCAGGCGCGGATCATCAGCAGCCCGGTGGTCTCGCCCTGGGCGCCGGCAGCCGGCTGCGTCGTGACCGCCGCGAAGCCCGTGATCTCGGCGAGCGCGCGCTCGAGCTCGACCACGACGCGCAGCGCCCCCTGGCTCCCCTCGTCGTCCGCCAGCGGGTGGGCGAGCGCGAACCCGGGCAGGCCGGCGATCTCGTCGTTGAGCTTGGGATTGTGCTTCATCGTGCACGAGCCGAGCGGGTAGAGCCCGCGGTCGATGTGGTGGTTGAGGGTCGAGAGCTCGATGAAGTGCCGCACCACCTCGGGCTCGCTCACCTCCGGCAGCCGCAGCGCCTCGCGCAGGCGCGCGCCCGGCAGCAGCTCGGCGAGCGGACGCTCGGGGACGTCGCAGGCCGGCAGCGCCGGACCCCGGTGGCCCGGTCCGCCCTGCTCGATGAGCAGCCGGCGCGGCATCGTCACGAGCCGCCTCCCGCCGTCCGCAGCACGCCCGCCCAGCGTTCGATCTCGGCCGCGCTGCGCTGCTCGGTGACCGCGACCAGCAGCCGCCGGCGCCACGCCGGGTCGAACTGCCCGAGGTCCACGCCGGGCAGCACCCCCTGCGCCCGTCCGGCCCGCACCACCTCGGCCGCGTCCACCGGGCACTCGAGCACGAACTCGCGGAAGAACGCCCCCGCGTACGGCAGGCGGTAGCCGGGCAGCGCCGCGGCGAGCGCGGCGGCGTGGTGGGTCTTGCGCACGCACAGCTCGGCCACCTCGATCAGGCCCAGGCGGCCGAGCAGGGCCAGGTGGATCGTCGCCCGCAACGCCAGCAGGCCCTGGTTCGTGCAGATGTTCGAGGTCGCCTTCTCGCGCCGGATGTGCTGCTCGCGGGTCTGCAGGGTGAGGACGAACCCGCGGCGGCCGTGGCGGTCCACGGTCTGCCCGGCGATGCGGCCCGGCATGCGCCGCACCAGCGCCTGGCGGCAGGCGAAGAAGCCGAGCGCGGGCCCGCCGAACGAGGGCGGGTTGCCGAGGCTCTGCCCCTCGCCCACGACCACGTCGGCCCCCGCCGCGCCGGGCGGCTCGAGCAGCGCCAGGGCGATCGGGTCGCACACCGCGACCGCCAGCGCCCCGGCCTCGTGGGCGGCGGCGTGGATCGCCTGCGGGTTCTCGAGCAGGCCGAGGAAGTTGGGGTGCTGGTAGAGCACGCCCGCCACGTCGGGGCCGAGCGCCGCCCGCAGGTCGGCGGCGGCGCAGCGGCCGTCGCGGGTGGCGACCACGGTCACGTCGTCCTCGAGGTAGGTGCGCAGCACCGCCAGGTAGTGGGGATGGAGCGCCCCCGCCACCACCACCTTCGGGCGCCCGGTCTGGTGGCGGGCCAGCAGTGCCGCCTCGACCGCCGCGGTGGCGCCGTCGTAGAGCGACGCGTTCGCGACGTCGGCGCCGGTCAGCTCGACGATCATGCTCTGGAACTCGAAAATGGCGGTGAGCGAGCCCTGCGCCACCTCGGGCTGGTACGGGGTGTAGGCGGTCGCGAACTCCGACCGCATGGCGATCGCGTTCACCGCCGCCGGGATGTAGTGGTCGTAGCTGCCGCCGCCGAGGAACGAGACCGCGTGGTCGGCGTCGTTCGCGCGCGCCCAGCCGCCGAACCGGCGCCGCGCCTCGATCTCCGAGAGCGGTCCCGGCACCGCGAGCGGGCGTCCGAGTCGGACCTCCTCGGGGACCGCCGCGACCAGGTCCTCGAAGCGGGAGACGCCGATGGTCTCCAGCATGCGGCGTTCCTCGTCGCGCGAGAGGCCGATGAAGCTCACGCGTGCTGCTCCTCGACGTGGCGGGCATAGGCCGCGTGGTCCATCAGACCCTGCACCTGGGCGGGATCGTCGGGGCGGATGCGGATCATCCATCCCTCGCCGTACGGCGACTGGTTCACCAGCGCCGGGGCGTCCGCCAGCGCCCCGTTCACCTCGACCACCTCGCCGCCGACCGGCGCGTAGAGGTCGCTCACGGTCTTCACCGCCTCGACCACGCCGAAGGCCCCGTGGGCCTCGAGCCGCCGCCCCACCGCCGGCAGCTCCACGAACACCACGTCTCCGAGCTGGTCGGTCGCATAGCCGGTGATCCCCACCGTGACGACGCCGTCCTCGAGGCGCGCCCACTCGTGCTCGGCGGTGTACCGCACGTCCTGCGGGAACTCCACGTGTCCTCCTCCCTGGGCTCCGCGGCTCCCGCGTCAGCGACGCGAACCGCGG
>CAZKQE010000152.1:0-2947 GCA_964554725.1 uncultured bacterium | reverse complement strand
GCCGACGACGATCTCGTCGCCCTCCAGACGCGCCCACTCGTGCTCCGCCGTGTAGCGCACGTCCTTCGGGAACTCCACGTCTCCTCCTCCCTGGATCTCGATGGGCCCCGCGTCAGCGACGCGAACCGCGGGTGTAGAACGGACGCTGAACGACCCGGGTGGCGATGCGGCTCGACCCGGCCGCCACCTCGAGCCCGGTGCCG
This sequence comes from uncultured bacterium, assembly GCA_964554725.1. Lineage (GTDB taxonomy): Bacteria > Eisenbacteria > RBG-16-71-46 > RBG-16-71-46 > RBG-16-71-46 > WS-11. The sequence goes on along the minus strand of CAZKQE010000152.1, from coordinate 2,744 downwards.
ACGGCGGCCACCCCGGCCTCGACGTAGGCCAGGGCGATCGCGCGCTCGAGGCTGGGGCTGAACGCGCCGCTCGTCACCCGCCCGACCTCGCGCTCCCCGGCGTGGACGGTCATCCCGTGCCGCGGCACCCGCCGCCCCTCCGCGGCGAGCCCGACCAGCCGCCGCGAGAGCCCGCGCTCCTTCTGCCGCAGCAGCGCGTCGCGGCCGGCGAAGTCCCCGCGGGCGAGCTTCACGGTCCAGCCGAGACCGGCCTCCAGCGGCGAGGTCGTGTCGTCGATGTCGTTGCCGTAGAGCATGTAGGCCATCTCGAGCCGCAGGGTGTCGCGGGCGCCGAGCCCGATCGGCTCGATCCCGGCCGGCCGCCCCGCGGCCATCAGGGCCTCCCACACGCGCGCCGCATCGGCGGCCCGGAAGTAGAGCTCGAACCCGTCCTCGCCGGTGTAACCGGTGCGGGCGATCACCGCCGGGACGCCGAACAGCGGCCCCGCGACGAACCGATTCGACGGCATGGCGAGCGCGTCGTCCGGGACGTGGCCCCGGAGCACCTCGGCGGCGCGCGGTCCCTGCACCGCCAGCAGGGCGGTGTCGTCGGACCGGTCGGTGAGCTGGACGTCCTCCGGGCACGACTGCCGCAGCCAGGCGAGGTCCTTGGCGATGTTCGAGGCGTTCACAACCAGCATGAAGTGATCGGCGGAACGGTAGACGTACAGGTCGTCCACGATGCCGCCGTCGGGGCGGCACATGGTCGTGTACATGGCCTGGCCGACCGCCATCGTGGTCGCGTCGTTGGCGAGCGCCCGGGCCAGGAACCCGACCGCGCCGGGCCCGCGGACGTCGAACTCGCCCATGTGGGAGATGTCGAACACGCCGACGCCGTGGCGCACGAGCTGGTGCTCGCGCACGTCGCCGGTGTACCGCAGCGGCATCTCGAAGCCCGCGAAATCGACCAGCTTCGCGCCGGCGGCCGCGTGGAAGGCGTGGAACGGCGTGCGTTTGAGGGCGGTCACTGGGTCCAAGGCGGGCTCCGGGGTGGTGAGCGCACGCACGTTAGCGAATGGCGCGGAGGGGGTCAAGGTGCGCGGCGACCGGGCGCGGGACGACCGGTGCGCGGCGACCGGGCGCCGCCCTCGTCGCCGCGCCGCCGCGCGCCGCGCCGGCCGCCTAGCGGGTGCCGGCCCGCTGCAGGACGCCCAGCTCCCGTCCGACCGCGGTGAACGCCTCGACCGCCCGCTCGAGATGGCGCGGCTCGTGGGCCGCCGAGAGCTGGACGCGGATGCGCGCCTGCCCCTTGGGCACCACCGGGAACGAGAAGCCGATCACGTAGATGCCGCGCTCGAGCAGCCGCCGGGCCATCTCGTGGGCGAGGCGCTCGTCGTAGAGCATGATCGGCACGATGGGGTGCTCGCCGGGCCGGATGTCGAACCCGGCCGCGGTCAGGTCGGCGCGGAAGCGGCGCGTGTTCTCCGCCAGCCGGTCGCGCAGCGCGGTGCTGCCGCTCAGCAGGTCGAAGACGGCGATCGACGCTCCCACCACCGCGGGCGGCAGCGTGTTCGAGAACAGATAGGGCCGCGAGCGCTGGCGCAGCAGCTCGACGATCTCGCGCCGTCCGGAGGTGAAGCCGCCGAGCGCCCCGCCGAGCGCCTTGCCGAGGGTCCCGGTGACGATGTCCACCCGTCCGATCACCCCGCAGTGCTCGGTGCTGCCGCGGCCGCCGGCGCCCAGGAATCCGGTGCCGTGGCAGTCGTCCACCAGGACCAGGGCGCCGAACCGGTCGGCGAGGTCGCAGATCGCCGCCAGGTTCGCGATCGTTCCGTCCATGCTGAAGACGCCGTCGGTCGCGATCAGCGTCTGCCGGCAGCCCTGCGCGGCGGCCTCCTTCAGGCAGCGCTCGAGATCCGCCATGTCGTCGTTCGCGTAGCGCCAGCGCCGCGCCTTGCACAGGCGCACGCCGTCGATGATCGAGGCGTGGTTGAGGGCGTCGGACACGATCGCGTCCTCCTCGCCCAGCAGCGGCTCGAACACCCCCCCGTTCGCGTCGAAGCACGCGGCGTAGAGGATCGTGTCCTCGGTGCCGAGGAAGTCGGCGATCCGGCGCTCGAGCGTCTTGTGCAGGTCCTGGGTGCCGCAGATGAACCGCACGGACGAGAGGCCGAAGCCGCGCTCGTCCAGCGCCCGCCGGGCGGCGGCGAGGACCTCGGGATGGCTCGACAGGCCGAGGTAGTTGTTGGCGCAGAACACCAGCACCTCGCGCCCGTCCGCGAGCCGGACCTCGGGCCCCTGGGCCGAGGCCAGCACCCGCTCGTCCTTCCACAGCCCCGCCTCCCGGATCGCCGCCAGCTCGGCCTCGAGCCGCGGCCTCATCGCGTCGAACACGTCACCGCCCTCCCGTCAGTGGATCGTGAACCGGAACGGCACGTCCGTCCAGGCCGCGACCTCGTGCCCGGCGCGGCGCGCGGGCCGGAACGTCCAGCGGGACAGCGCCTCCCGCGAGACGCCGTCCAGCAGGGGGACCGACTGCACCAGCGTCGCCCGCACGACCCGCCCGTGCTCGCAGACCAGGGCGCGGAATCGCACCAGCCCCTGGACCCCCCGCGCCCGCGCCTCCTCCGGATAGCCGGCGTGCTCCCGCGTGACCGGCAGCGGCGCCTCGTCCACCGGCGGCCCGCCCGGATCGGGCGGGAACGCCGCGTGGTCCGCCGCGCAGGTCGCGAGGTCGACCGGCGTCGGCGGGGCCGGCTCCGCCG
>CAZKQE010000151.1:0-6999 GCA_964554725.1 uncultured bacterium | reverse complement strand
CGCACTTCGGCGGCAGCGGCGTGGTCGCGACCGAGCTGGGCCTGGCGCTCGCCCGTCGCGGCTACGACGTCCACTTCATCGCCCACCGGCTGCCGTTCCGGCTGCGCGAGTTCTCGTCCCACCTCTACTTCCACGAGGTCTCGACCACCTCGTACCCGGTGTTCGAGCAGGCGCCCGCGAACCTGGCGCTGGCGGCGAAGATGGTCGAGGTCACCGAGAACTACCGCCTCGACCTGCTCCACGTGCACTACGCGATGCCGTTCGCGGCCAGCGCCTACCTCGCCCGGCAGCTGCTGCGCCCGCGGCGGCTCGGCGTGGTCACGACCCTCCACGGCACCGACATCACGGTGGTGGGGATGGAGCCCGCCTTCTTCCGCATCACGAAGTTCACGATCGAGTCGAGCGACCGGGTCACCGCGGTGAGCCGGTTCCTCAAGGAGCGCGCCGAGGAGAGCTTCGGCATCACGCGCCCCATCGACGTGGTCTACAACTTCGTCGACCCGAAGGTGTTCGCGCCCCGCCCGCGCTCCTCGATCCGCCTCGCGCCGCCCCAGACCCGGGTCATCATGCACGCCTCCAACTTCCGGCAGGTCAAGAACATCCCGGCCGTGGTTCGCATCTTCGCTGAGGTGCGGCGGCGGATGCGGTCGAAGCTGGTCATGGTCGGCGACGGGCCCGAGAAGGCGGGCGCCGAGGCGCTGGCGCGCGAGCTGGGCGTGGACCGCGACGTGCTCTTCCTCGGCAATCAGGACCGGATGGAGGAACTGCTCCCGCTGGCCGATATCTTCCTGTTGCCGAGCTCGTCCGAGAGCTTCGGCCTGGTGGCCCTGGAAGCGATGAGCGCCGAGGTCCCGGTCGTGGCCTCCAACATCGGAGGGATCCCCGAGGTGGTCGAGCACGGCGTCACCGGTTTCCTGCACGACCCGGAGGACCTGGCCGGGTTCGTCGGCTCCACCCTGCGGCTGCTCACCCACGAGCGCCAGCGCCGCACGATGGGCCGCCGCGGCCGCCGCGTCGCCCGCGAGCGGTTCGTCATCGACGACGTCGTGGACCGCTACATCCAGGTCTACGACTCGCTGCGCTGATCCCATGCTCGGGCGACGGCGCAGGCTCGCGGTGCTGGCGGAGGGCAGCTTCACCCCGCTCGACGGCAAGACCGCGGTCGGCGTGCTGCGCTACCGGCCGGAGGAGGTGGTCGCGGTGATCGACTCGACCCGCAGCGGCCGCACCTGCGACGCCTGCGTCGGCGTCGGCGGGGCGATCCCGGTGGTCGCCGACGTCGCCGCGGCCGCCGCACTCGGCGCCGACGGGCTGCTGATCGGCATCGCCCCGCAGGGCGGCGATCTGCCCGGGCCGTGGCGCGCCACGCTGCGCGAGGCGCTCGAGCGTGGCTGGGACGTGCTGTCGGGCCTCCATCGATTCCTCGCCGACGATCCCGAGCTGGCGGCGCTCGCGCGCGCGCGCGGCGCCGAGCTGCTCGACGTGCGCCGCACGCCGGCGCGGCGGCCGATCGCCGGCGCCCGCGCCGCACGCGCGGAGGCGCTGGTGGTGCTCACGGTCGGCAGCGACTGCAACGTCGGCAAGATGACCGCGGCGCTCGAGCTGCGCCGCGAGCTGGCCGGGCGCGGCCTGCGGGCGGCGTTCGTCGCCACCGGCCAGACCGGGATCTTCGTCGCCGACGAGGGGGTGGCGGTGGACGCGGTGCCGTCCGACTTCGTCGCCGGCTTCGCCGAGGAGATGGTGCTGGCGGCCGCGCGCGACGCCGACATCGTGCTGGTCGAGGGGCAGGGGGCGCTCCGGCACCCCGGCTACTCGGGGGTCACGCTCGCGCTCCTGCACGGGGCCGCGCCGTCGGCGATGGTGCTGTGCCACCACAGCGGGCGCGGGGCGATCCGGCGCACCGGGCGCCCGGGCGAGCCGGCGGAGGTCGTCATCCCGCCGCTCGACCGGCTGGTCCGCGAGTACGAGGAGACCGCCGCCTGGGTCGCCCCCGCGAAGGTGGTCGCGGTCGCGCTGAACACGCTGGGCCTCGACGAGGCGGCCGCCCGCGCGGCGGTGGCGGCGGCGGCGCGCGAGACCGGCCTGCCGGCGACCGACCCGGTGCGGTTCGGGGCCGGGCCGCTCGCCGACGCGGTGGTCGCGGCGCACGCCGCCTGGAGGGACCATGCGACTGCGACATGAGCCGCTCGACCTCGCCACCACCTTCGAGTTCCGGATCGCGGTGGGGGCGAGCCACGGGCACGCGAACACGCTGGTGCGGATCGAGCACGAGGGGATCGAGGGGCTGGGCGAGGCGTCGCCGTCCCACTACTACGGCGAGAACCGCGCGCTGGTCGAGGCCGCGCTGGCGGCATGGACCCCGTGCCTGGGCGAGGACCCGTTCGACCTCGACGCGATCGAGGCGCGCATGCACGCGGTGCTGCGCGGGCACGGAGCCGCGCACGCCGCGATCGACATGGCGCTCCACGACTGGATCGGCAAGCGGCTCGGGCTTCCGGTGTGGCGCCTGCTGGGGCTCGACCGCGAGCGCACCCCGCTCTCGTGCGTCACGCTCGGCATGGCGGCGCCGGAGGAGATGGAGCGCAAGCTCGAGACCGTGCTCGACTTCCCGATGATCAAGGTGAAGCTCGGCGCCCCGGGCGACATCGACAACCTGCGGCGCATCCGCGCCCGCTACCGCGGGCGCATCCGGGTGGACGCGAACACCGCCTGGCGGCCGTCCGACGCCGTGCGGGCCCTGCGCGAGATCGAGCCGCTGGGGATCGACCTGGTCGAGCAGCCGGTCGCGCGCGAGGACCTCGACGGCCTGCGCTGGGTGCGGGAGCGGAGCCCGATCCCGGTCTACGCCGACGAGAGCTGTCACCGCCTCGCCGACCTCGCGAACCTCGCCGGCCGGGTGGACGGCGTGAATCTCAAGCTGATGAAGACCGGCGGCATCCGCGAGATGCTGCGCATGATCCATGCGGCGCGCGCCCACGGGCTCGGCGTCATGCTCGGCTCGATGATCGAGTCGAGCCTGGCGCTCTCGGCGGCCGCCCAACTCGCGCCGCTGGCGGACCACCTCGACCTCGACGGCCACTGGCTGCTGCGCGACGACCCGTTCGCGGGCGCCCCGGCCGAGCGCGGGCGCATCGTGCTCTCCGACCTGCCGGGCCTGGGCGTGACCCCGGCCGGAGCGGCCCGCGGATGATGCTGCGGCTGCGCATCTACCTCATCGCCGTGGGGATGACGGCGATCGCGCTGCTCGCGACCCACCTGCCCCCGGACCTCCAGCACCGCGGCGTGCACTACCTCGCCTGGACGGTGATCTGCCTGCTCTCCGAGCTGCTGTGGCTCTCGACCCTGTCGGGCGAGGGCACCGTCAGCATGGCCTCGACCGCGAACCTGGCGACGCTGGCGCTGTGGGGCACCGAGGCGTCCATGTGGGTCGTCTCGGCGAGCACGCTGATCGCGGTGCTGTTCGTGCAGCGGAAGCCGGTCGTGCGCGCGGTGTTCAACGCGGCCCAGAGCGTGATCACGATGTGGCTGGCCGGCCTCGCGTTCGTGCTGCTGGGCGGACCCGCGGGCGGGGTCGAGGGCGCCGGGCGGGAGATCGCCGGCGAGGGCGGCGCGGCGGCGCTGGTCGCGCCGGTGCTGGGGCTGTTCGCGACCTACCTGGTCGTCAACCGCGCGCTGGTCGCCGCGGCGGTCGCCTGGTCGAGCGAGCGGAAGTACCTGCGCGTGCTGCGCGAGGACTGGTTCTATCGCGAGCGGCTGGTGGACGACCTCGCCTCGTTCTTCCTCAGCCCGCTGGTCGTCATCTCGTACGCGGCGATCGGGTACGTCGGCGTGGTCCTGTTCTACGCGCCGCTGCGCATGAGCTTCGAGTCCCAGAAGCGCTACGTCGAGCTGCGGAACGCGCAGAACCTGCTCATCCACAACGAGCGCATGGCGGCCAAGGGCGAGATGGCGGCCGAGATCGGGCACGAGCTGCGCAACCAGCTGGCGGCGATCAGCGGCCGCGCGCAGATGCTGCTGCGCGACAGCGAGCGCGCCGCCTTCGAGGCGGTGCCGCGTCACGCGCAGATCATCCTCGAGCAGTCGCGCCGCATGGAGACCCTCTCGAAGGGCCTGATGGACTTCTCGAGCGCCGAGCTGCGCATCGAGCGGCTCGACATCGAGGCCCTGGTCCACCGCTCGGTCGAGTTCGTGCGTTCGCAGAACAAGTTCGACGGCGTCGAGTGGGACCTGCGCCTGGCGTCGGGCGTGCCGGAGCTGCGCGCCGACCCGGGGCAGATCCAGCAGGTGCTGCTGAACCTGTTCATCAACGCCGCCGACGCGATGGCCGAGGGTCCCACCGTGCGCCGGCTCATCTCGGTGGTCACCGCCTTCGACGAGCGCGCGCGGCAGGTGTCCATCGTGGTCTCCGACACCGGGCCGGGGATCGCGCCCCACCATCTCGGCAAGGTGTTCGAGCCGCACTTCACCACCAAGGCCGAGGGGCACGGGTTCGGACTCTCGACCTCGTACCGCATCCTCGCCAACCATGGCGGTTCGATCGGGGTCGAGAGCCCGCCCGGGCAGGGCGCCCGGTTCACGCTCCGGCTCCCGCTCCACGGACCCGGCCACTGGAGCTGACGCGCGCGTGAGCGGGAGCGGCCCGGACGCGGTCGGGCTCCGCGAGGCGGTGGTGGCGCGGGTGGACTTCGGCGCCTGCGTCCTGCTGCTCGACGACGGCACCCTGCTCGCCGCCCGCGCCCGCGGGCGCCTGATGGGGCGCCGCAAGTCCCTCGGCAACACCGTGGTCGTGGGCGACCGCGTGGGATGGTCGCCGGCGCCCGCCTCGGGGGTCGAGGCGGAGGAGGGGGTGCTCGAGGAGGTGGCGCCGCGGCGCAACGCGTTCTCGCGCCGCGCCAGCGGTCTGCGCCCCGAGGAACAGGTGGTCGCGGCGAACCTCGACCAGGTGGTCCTGGTCGCCTCGATCGCCGAGCCCGCGTTCCGCCGCGGGCTCGCCGACCGCGTGCTGTGCCAGGCCGAGCACGCGGGCATCCCGGCACGGCTGGTGCTCAACAAGCTCGACCTCGCCGCCGGCGACCCCTCACTCGACCCGGCGGGGCTGCTCGACGACTACGCCCGCGCCGGCATCCCGGGGCACCGGGTGTGCGCGCGCAGCGGCGAGGGGGTCGCGGCGCTGGCCGCGGTCTGCCGCGGCAGGCGCAGCCTGTTCGTCGGGCACTCCGGGGTCGGCAAGAGCACGGTGCTGAACGCCCTGGTGCCGAGCCTCGACCTGCTCGAGGGGGCGGTCAACGCGAAGACCGGCCGCGGCCGCCACACCACCACCGCTGCGGTGCTGGTGCGGCCCGAGCCCGGGCTGGAGCTGATCGACACCCCGGGCGTGCGCGTCTTCGGCCTGTGGGGGATCGGGGCCGGGGACCTCGACCGCACCTACCGGGAGTTCGTGCCGTTCCTCGGCGGCTGCCGGTTCCGCGACTGCCGGCACGCGGGCGAGCCCGGCTGCGCGCTCGCCGCCGCGGCGGCGGCCGGGGCCATCGCGCCGCGCCGCCTCGCCTCGTACGCCAAGCTCCGCGAGGAGCTGGCCGCCGAGCGAACCTCCGGCTGAGCCGCCGGCCCGCCGCCCGGGGTCCCCCGGCCGGGCATCGGGTATGCTGGCGGGCATGACCGCCGCTCCCGCGCCGTTCAACCCCCGGCTGCTCGCGCTCGGCTGCCCCGCCTGCGGGCGCGACCACGACCTCGCCGCGCCCCGCTCGGTGTGCGAGGGGTGCGGGGACCCGCTGCTCGCCCGCTACGACCTGGCGCGGATCGCCGAACAGGTGCGGCCGGGCGACCTGGGCCGGTTCGGGAGCGACCTGTGGCGCTACCGCTTCGTGCTCCCGTTCGCGGCCGAGTTCCCCGCGGTCCGGCTCGGCGAGGGGGGCACGCCGCTGCTCCCGGTCGCCGCGCTCGGCGGCGAGCTGGGTCTCGGCGGCCTGTGGCTCAAGGACGAGGCGGCGAACCCGACCCAGTCGTTCAAGGCGCGGGGTCTCGTCATGGCGGTCAACGGGGCGCTCGCCTTCGGGCGCGACGCGATCGCCCTGCCGTCGGCCGGCAACGCCGGCGGCGCGGCGGCCGCCTACGCGGCCGCGGCCGGGATCCGCTGCCGCATCACGGTCCCGGAGGACACGCCCGAGGTGTTCCTGGTCGAGCAGCGGGCGTTCGGCGCCGAGGTGCGGACCGTGCCCGGCACGATCTCGGACGCGGGCCGGGCGCTGGCGGCGTGGGCCCCGGCGGCCGAATGGTGGAACGTGGCCACCTTCCGCGAGCCGTTCCGGCTCGAGGGGAAGAAGACGCTCGGCTACGAGATCGCGGAGCAGTGCGGGTGGCGACTGCCGGACGTCATCCTCTATCCTGCCGGCGGCGGCACCGGGCTGGTCGGGATGTGGCGCGCGTTCCTCGAGCTGGCCGCCCTCGGCTGGTGCGAGGGGCCGATGCCGCGGCTGGTCGCCGTCCAGCCGGAGGGGTGCGCGCCGCTGGTGCGCGCGTTCGCCGACGGGGCCGAGCGCACCGCCCCGTGGCCGGACGCCCGCACCGCCGCACTCGGTCTCCGGGTGCCGGCGCCGTTCGCGGGCGCGCTGATGCTGCGCGCGGTCCGCGAGAGCGGAGGGACGGCGGTGACGGTGAGCGAGGAGGACCTGCTGGACGGCATGCGCACGCTGGCGACCGAGGCGGGCTGCCTGGCCTGCCCGGAGGGCGGCGCGACGGTGGCGGCGCTGCGCCGCCTGCGGGCGAGCGGGGAGATCGCGTCGGGGGCCCGGGTCGTGATCTTCAACACCGGCAGCGGGCTCAAGTACCCGGAGGCCTGGCGCCTCGCGCTGGCCCGCGGCGCCACGACGCCGGCCGGGGTGCGGTCGTGAGCCTCCGCTCCGGTCTCCGCCCGCCCGCGCGGCCGGCGCTCGCGCTCGCCGCCCTGGCGCTGGCGGCCGCGGTCGCGGCGGCCGCGCCCGACCCGGCACCGGAGCCGGG
>CAZKQE010000150.1:0-7000 GCA_964554725.1 uncultured bacterium | reverse complement strand
GCCTGGCAGCCGGCGCCCGGGATGAACACGATCGGCATGCTGCTCGCCCACATCGCCGCGGTCGAGGTGGGCTGGATCCGCGCCGCGGTGCACGGCCGCGACCGGGACTCGGTCGAGGCGCTCGGCCTGGCGAAGTCCGGGATCGGCATCCCGCTGGCCCCGGATGCGCCGGCGACGCTCGCGGGCCGCGACCTGGCCTACTTCGACGACCTGCTCGCGCGCGCGCGGCGGCACACCCGCGCCTCGCTCCACGGCCTCACCGACGCCGACCTCGCGCGCCGCTTCCGCACCCCCGCCACCTGGGACCCCGGGAACGAGTTCGAGGCGACGGTGGCGTGGGCGCTCTACCACGTGCTCGAGCATCAGGCCGGCCACCACGGGCAGATCAACCTGCTGCGGCACATGGCGCGCGCCCGCCGCGGGGCCGGCTAGCCCGCATGCCCGCCGCCCCGGCCCCCGACGCGGTCCTCAGCGTCTCGGCGCTCACCCGCCTCATCAAGGAGACGCTGGGCGGCGCGTTCCCGGCGGTGTGGGTCAAGGGTGAGCTCTCGGGCTTCAAGCGCTCCGACCGCGGCCACCTCTACTTCTCCCTCAAGGAGGGGACCAGCGCCCTGCTGGACTGCGTCGTGTGGAAGGGCACCGCCGGGCGCCTCTCGTTCGAGCCCCGCGACGGCACCGAGGTCGAGGCGTTCGGCGCGATCACGGTCTACGAGCCGCGCGGGCGCTACCAGCTGGTGGTCGAGGAGCTGCGGCCCGGCGGGCTCGGCGCCCTGCTGCTGGCGCTCGAGGAGCTGAAGCGCCGGCTCGCCGCCGAGGGACTGTTCGACCCCGCGCGCAAGCGACCGCTGCCGCGCTTCCCGGCCCGCATCGGGCTGGTCACCTCGGCGGCCGGGGCGGCGGTGCGCGACCTGGTCAAGGTGCTGCGCGCCCGCTGGCCCGGGATCGGCATCGTGCTGGCGCCGGTGCGGGTGCAGGGGGAGGGCGCGGCGGCCGAGATCGCCGCCGCGATCGACCGCTTCAACCGCTACGGCGCGGTGGACCTGCTCATCGTCGGGCGCGGCGGCGGCTCGCTCGAGGACCTGTGGGCGTTCAACGAGGAGCCGGTGGTGCGGGCGATCGCCGGCTCGCGTCTGCCGGTGGTCTCGGCGGTGGGACACGAGGTGGACTGGACGCTGGCCGACCTCGCCGCCGACGTGCGGGCGGCCACCCCCTCGAACGCGGCCGAGCTCGCGGTGCGCGACCGGGCCGAGGTGGCCCACCGGCTGGCGACGCTCGACGCGCGCGCGGAGCGGGCCCTGCGGATGGGGGTCGCCGACCGCCGTCGCCGCCTGCGCGGGCTGGTCGAGAAGTACGGCTTCCGCCGCCAGCGTGACGCGCTCGGACACTGGCAGCAGCGCGTGGACGGCCTGCTCGAGCGGCTGCAGGTGCGGCTCCGCGACGCGCTCGGCGCCGCGCGCCGGCGCCTCGACTCGGTGCAGAGCCGCTACGGCCTGCGCGAGTGGCCGCGCGTGCTCGCCGAGCGGCGGGCGCGGGTGGCGGCCGGGCACGGGCGGCTCACCGCCGCGGCGGTGGGGACCGTCCACGACGCCCGCATCCGGCTCGCCGGATACCAGGACCGCCTGCGCGCCCTCTCGCCGCGGCAGGTGCTGGAACGGGGCTATTGCCTCGTGCGGCGGCCGGACGGTACTCTGCTGCGCCTCGCGTCCGAGCTGGCGGTGGGCGACCCGCTCACGGTCGAGTTCGCGCGCGCGGAGGCCGATGTCCGCGTGGATGCCGTGCGCGCCAGGGAGGACGATGCCCGCGAATAGGAAGCCGCCCGCCGACGGCGGGGCCCCGCCATCGGGCGGGGAGGAGCCGAGCTTCGAGGTGGCGCTCGAGCGCCTCGAGACCATCGTCGAGGAGCTGGAGGGCGGCACCCTCACGCTCGAACAGTCGCTCGCCCGCTACGAGGAGGGCATGCGCCTCTCGCGCCGCCTGACCCGCACGCTCGACCAGGCCGAGAAGCGCATCGAGCGCCTGGTCGAGGACCCGGGCGCGGCGCCGACCACGCGGCCGCTCGAGCGCGACGCGGCCGCCGGCGAGGGCGGCGAGGGCGAGCTGCCGTTTTGACCTCCGTCCCGGCCTCCGCCTGGCTGCGCGGCGCCGCCGGCGCGGCGCTCGCGGCCCGCCGGCGCGGATTCGAGCGCTACTTCGCCCGCGCGCTGCCCGCGGCCCGCGTCCCGCCCGCCCGACTCCACGCCGCGATGCGCTATGCCGCGCTCGGCGCCGGGAAGCGGCTGCGCCCGCTGCTGGTCCTCACCGCCTGCGAGGCGGTGGGCGGGCCGTGGCGGCGCGCGCTGCCGGCCGCCGTCGCGATCGAGTGCGTCCACGCCTTCTCGCTGGTCCACGACGACCTGCCGTGCATGGACGACGACGACTTCCGCCGCGGCCGTCCCACCGCCCACCGCAGGTACGACGAGGCGACCGCGCTGCTCGCCGGCGACGCGCTGCTCGCGTTCGCGTTCGAGGAGCTCACCCGGCTCGGCGGTCCCGGCGTGCCGGCCCCGGGGGTGGCGCGGGCGGTGCGGGTGCTCGCCGAGGCGGCGGGCAGCCGCGCGCTGGTCGGCGGTCAGGTGCTCGACCTGCAGGGCGAGCAGCGGCGGGTGGGCGCCGCCGGCGTGCGCGACATCCACCTGCGCAAGACCGGCGGTCTGATCAGCGCCGCGCTGGTGCTGGGCGGCATCGCGGGCGGCGCGCCGCCCGCCCGTCTGCGCCGGCTCGCCGACCTGGGGCTCGACCTCGGGCTCGCGTTCCAGATCCACGACGACCTGCTGAACCGCGGCTCGACGCTGGCGCGGCTCGGCAAGCGGGCGGGCACCGACGACGCGCGCGGGAAGGCGACCTACCCGCGGGCGGTCGGCGCCGAGCGGGCGCGGGCCGAGGCGGCGCGCCGCTACATCGGCGTGCTCCAGGGGGTCGAGCGGCTGGGGCCGCGGGCCTGGAACCTCGGCCACCTGATCATCGCGGTCGCCGAGCGCGACCGCTAGGCGGGAAGGAGGGAGCGACCACGGAACCGTTCTGGCTCGCCCTCGGGGTCAGCGTCGCGGTGCAGGGCTACAAGGGCTTCGCCGAGTTCGTCCGCACCCGCCACTGGAACCTGCGCCGGTTCGTCGAGACCGGCGGCATGCCCAGCTCGCACGCCGCCTCGGTCTCGTGCCTCACGACCATGGTGGGGCTGCGCGACGGCTTCGGCTCGTCGCTGTTCTGCGTGACGCTGTTTTTCAGCCTCATCGTCATGTATGATGCGGCGGGTCTGCGGCGCGCCGCCGGGCGGCACGCGATGGTGCTGAACCGCCTGATCGACGATCATTTCAAGAATCCCGAAGAGGGGGCCCACAAGCTGATGGAGCTGCTGGGCCACACGCCGTTCGAGGTCTTCGTCGGCGCCCTGCTGGGGGTCGGGAGTGCCATGTTCTGGGTCTGGGTCACCTGACGGATGGGCATCCTCGATCGCATCCAGTCCCCCGCCGACCTGAAGGCGCTCACGCGCCCCGAGATCGACCAGCTCGCCGCCGAGATCCGCCACGTCATCATCCAGACCGTGGCCCGCCGCGCCGGGCACCTGGCGCCCAACCTCGGCGTGGTCGAGCTGACGCTGGCGCTCCACCGCGTGTTCGAGTCGCCGCGCGACCGGATCATCTGGGACGTCGGCCACCAGTCCTACCCGCACAAGCTGGTGACCGGGCGCTACGAGCGGTTCGACACCCTGCGCAGTCTGGGCGGGATCGCCGGCTACCCGTCCCGCGCCGAGAGCGAGCACGACCCGTTCGGCACCTGCCACGGCAGCACCTCGATCTCGGCCGCGCTCGGCTTCGCGGTGGCGCGCGACCTGCGCGGCGAGGACTCGCACGTCATCGCCGTGATCGGCGACGGGGCGCTCACCGGCGGCATGGCGTTCGAGGGCCTCAACAACGCCGGCGAGCTGGGCCGGCGCCTGATCGTCGTCCTCAACGACAACGAGTGGAGCATCTCGCCCAACGTCGGCGCGATCGCGCGCTACCTCACCCGCCTCACCACCCACCGCTTCTACCGCCAGCTCGAGGCGGACGTCTACGACCTGCTCGGCCGGGTGCCGCGGCTGGGGAAGAAGGCGCAGGAGGCGGCCCGGCGGGTGAAGGAGGGGCTCGCGAACCTGGTCGTGCCGGGGGTGCTGTTCGAGGAGCTGGGCCTCAAGTACTACGGGCCGCTCGACGGCCACGACTACGACCTGCTGGTCCACACCCTGAACGAGCTGAAGGAGGTGCCGGGCCCGGTCCTGCTCCACGTGGTCACGAAGAAGGGCAAGGGCTACCAGCCGGCCGAGAGCGACGCCGGGACCTTCCACGGCGTGGGCGTGTTCGACCCGGGGACCGGGGCCGCCTCGAAGAGCGCGCGCAAGACCTACACCCAGGTGTTCGGCGAGACCGCGGTCGAGATCGCCGCCGCCGAGCCCGAGGTGGTCGCGGTCACCGCGGCGATGACCGACAACACCGGCCTCAAGGCGTTCGCGAAGCGGTTCCCCGAGCGCTTCTTCGACGTCGGCATGGCCGAGGAGCACGGAGTCACCTTCTCCGCCGGGCTCGCGGCGGCCGGCCTGCTGCCGCTCACCGCGATCTACTCGACCTTCCTCCAGCGCGGCTTCGACCAGATCGTCCACGACGTCGCGGTGCAGGACCTCCACGTCGTCTTCTGCGTCGACCGCGCCGGACTCGTGGGCGAGGACGGCGGCCCCCAGCACGGGGCGTTCGACGTCAGCTTCCTGCGGACGATCCCCGGGGTGGTGGTCATGCAGCCGCGCAACGGCGAGGAGCTGCGCGACATGCTGTGGACCGCGGTCCGCCACCGCGGCGGGCCGGTCGCGGTGCGCTACCCGCGCGCGAACATCCCCGAGGAGCGGCTGCCCGAGCGGGCGCCGCGCATCCTCCCGCTCGGGGTCTCCGAGCAGCTGCGGGCCGGGGGCGACGTCGCCCTGCTCGCGCTCGGCACCATGGTGGCGCCGGCGCTGGCGGCCGCCGACGCGCTGGCCGCGCAGGGCGTCTCGGCGACCGTGGTGGACGCGCGCTTCGCCGCCCCGGTGGACGAGACCGCGATCGTCGGCCTCGCGCGCTCGGTCGGCCGGCTGGTGACGATCGAGGAGAACGTGCCGATGGGCGGCTTCGCCGACGCGGTCCACCAGTGCCTGGCCCGCCACGACCTCACGACCACGCCGATCCTCCACCTCGCGCTGCCGGAGACCTTCGTCCCCCACGGCAAGCGCGACGAGCTGCTCGCCCGCGTGGGCCTCGACGCCCCGGGCATCGCCGCCGCCGTGCTCGCCTGGGTGCGGACCCACCAGCGCCAGTACACATGAGCGCGCGGGTGCGCCGCGTCGGCATCCTCGGCCACACGCGGCGAGCCGGCGTGCAGCGGGCGGCCGCGCGGCTCGCCGCCTCGCTCGCGCGCCGCGGCTGCGCGGTGCGCGTCGCCGACGACCTGGCCGCCGAGATGGGGCGCGAGGGCCACCCGCTGGCCACGGTCGCCCGCTGGTGCCAGCTGCTGATCGCCCTCGGCGGCGACGGCACCGCCCTGCGGGGGGCGCGCGCGCTCGCCGGCCGGCGCGGGGTGCTGCTGCCGATCAACTACGGCGGGCTCGGGTTCCTCACCGTCGCCGAGGAGCGCGAGGCCGGGGCCGCCCTGCGCGCGGTGCTCGCCGGCCGCTGGCCGATCGCGCGCCGGCGGCTGGTCGGCGTCACGGTGCGCCGCCGCGGCCGCGTCCTGCGCCGCGGGCGGGCGATGAACGACGCGGTGGTGAAGACGGCCGGCGGGTACGCGGCCCTCCACCTGCGGATGGCCGCGCTCGGCCACGACCTCGGCCACCTGGTCGCCGACGGGGTGGTGTGCGCGAGCGCCTCGGGCTCGACCGCCTACTCGCTCTCGGCCGGCGGCCCGGTGCTGGCCCCGGATGTCGAGGCGTTCGTGGTCACGCCGGCCTGCGCGCACACGCTCGGCAGCCGTCCGCTGGTGCTGTCGCCGCGCGCGGCGGTCACCCTGCGGGTGCTGGGCTCCTCCGACCGCGCGATCCTGCTGCTCGACGGCCAGGAGAGCGTGGACCTCGCGCCCGGGGACGAGGTGGACCTGGGCCTGTCGCGCGCCTCGGTGCGACGGGTCGAGCACCCGGAGCGCCCGTTCACCCGCACCCTGCAGTCGAAGCTGGGCTGGCAGGGGAGCAAGCGGCGGAGCCTCTAGTGCTCGAGCGCCTCGCCGTGCGCGACCTGGCGGTCATCGAGCGCGCCGAGTTCGCGCTCGGCCCCGGCCTCAACGCCGTCACCGGCGAGACCGGGGCCGGCAAGTCGCTGGTCGTGCAGGCGGTGAGCCTGCTGGTCGGGGCCCGCGCCGACGCCGAGGTGGTGCGCGAGGGGGCGACCGCCGCCGTGGTCGAGGGCGAGTTCCAGCTCGCGGGGGAGGGGGCGAAGCGGGTCGCGGCGCTGCTCGCGGAGTGGGACCTGCCGTTCGACGGCGAGACCCTGATCGTGCGGCGCGAGGTCTCGAACGCCGGCCGCAGCCGCGCGGCGGTGAACCAGTCGCCGGTGACGCTCGCGGCGCTGAAGCGGCTGGGCGAGGCCCTGGCGGACCTCCACGGACAGCACGAGCACCAGAGCCTGCTGCGGCCCGAGGCGGGGCTGCTCACCCTCGACCGGCTGGCCGGGCTCGAGGCGGAGCGCGCCCGCTACGGCGAGGCGCTCGCCGCCTGGCGCGAGGCCGCCGCCGAGCTCGAGCGGCTCGAGGCCTCGCTCGCCACCTTCGCCGAGCGCAGCGACTACCTGCGGCACGCGGCACGCGAGCTGGACGAGGCGCGGCTGGCCGCCGGCGAGGAGGAGGAGCTGGCGCGCGAGTCCGCCCGGCTCGCGCACGCCGACCGCCTGCGCGACCTGGCGGCCGAGGCGCTGGCGCGCCTCGCCGAGCGCGGCGCGCCGGCCAGCGACGCGCTCGCCGCGGCCGAGCA
>CAZKQE010000149.1:0-7036 GCA_964554725.1 uncultured bacterium | reverse complement strand
GGGAGCGCGTGCCGCGCCGCCGGGTCGAGGCGCCCCTCGACGGCCAGCGGCACCTGCTCGCGGGCTGGACGGCGCTGCCGCCCGCGGCGCGCGAGGCGTGGCGGGCGCGCGAGGAGGCCGAGCCGGACGGCGCGCTGCTCTGCGATCTCGCCTGGCAGGCGTGCGACGGTCGGCGCACGCTGGCCGAGATCGCCGCCCTGGTGTGGCGGGAGACCGGGCGCCACGCGCCCGGGTTCCTGGCCGCGTTCTTCGCGTTCACCGAGGCGCTCGGGCTCTCCGGGACCGCCGCCACCGGGGAGGGGGCGTGCGGTCCCGCGCCACGCGATACGGCCACGCCCTGAGGCTCGACGCCGGCGAGGAGATCGTCGCCTCGCTGCGGGACTTCGCGTCGGCCCACGGCATCCGCGCCGGGCTGCTCACCGGGATCGGCGCGGTGGGCGAGACCGAGCTCGGCTTCTTCGTCCGCGCCACCGGCGAATACGTCACGCGCACCTTCACGGGCGAGCACGAGATCGGGTCCCTGACCGGGAACTTCAGCGAGCTGGACGGCGAGCCGTTCCCGCACTGCCACATCGTCATCGCCGGCGAGGACTTCGTCGCCCACACCGGCCACCTGTTCCGCGGCGTGGTGACGGTGACCTGCGAGATCCACATCGTCACCGACCCGGGGGTGCTGCGGCGCCTGCGACGCCCCGACCTCGGCTTCCATCCGCTCGAGTTCCCGGAGTGACGCGGCGGCGGGATCGCCGCCCGCGGGCCGCCGGGAGTTGCTATACTGACCCGCCCGCGGCCGCCGGCGGGGCTCCGCCGCGGCCGTCCGGAGGGGCGAGGGCGACCACCCCCCAGTGGCGGCCGGTGAGCCCGCGGTCGCGGCGGTGGGAGAAGTACCAGTCGGGGTCGCACGCGGTGCAGGCGCCGGTGTCGTGGATCGCGGCCGGGTCGGCGCCGGCCGCCAGCAGGCGCAGGCGTGCGGCGGTCGGGAGATCGAGCCAGCAGGCCTCCCCCTCGCGTCGCACGGCGGCGGCGGGGAAGCGGTCGGCGACCTCGCTCCCGACCCGGTAGCAGCACCCGCGGATGGCGGGGCCGAAGTGGATGCCGACGGCGCCGGGGGCGGCGCGGCCGGCGGAGCAGACGGCCGACAGCGCGGCCTCGGGCGCGCCGTCGGCCGTGCCGCGCCAGCCCGAGTGGGCGGCGGCGACCGCCCCCGGCGCGGTGAGGAGGATGGGCAGGCAGTCGGCGGCGGTGACCGCGAGCGGGATGCCGGGGAGGGTGGTGAGGAGGATGTCGCAGGCGGGATGCAGTCCGGGCGCGCGGACCTCGGTCACGGCGCGGCCGTGCACCTGGCCGGCGGTGGCGAGGCGGGCGGGGTCGAGACCGAGCGCGAGCAGCAGGCGCCGCCGGTTCTCCTCGACCGCCTCGGGCCGGTCCTCGGTCGAGCGGCCGAGGTTGAGGGAACGGTAGGGCCCGTCGCTGACGCCGCCGCGCCGGGTCGAGAAGGCGAGCCGGGGCCCGGCGGGGCCCGCCGCGTAGCGCCAGGCGGGCACGTCGGAACGGCGGTCGAGGGTCCACATGCAGGGCCGCAACCTAGGGAAGCGCCGCGCGCAACGTCAAGTGGTCGGGGGACGATGATGAACACCGGAGCATCCTGGCGGTCCGCGATCCGATCCACCCTGTCCGGCCTCCTCGCGCTCGCGGTCGCCGTCCCGTCCGGGGCGCAGGGCCCCGGTCCGCCGCCGCCCGCCCCGTCGGGCGGCCGCACCGTGGCGCGGGTCGGCCAGATGCGGATCGGCTACGACGAGCTCGACCAGCAGGAGCGCCAGGCGCTGCAGCTCTACCGGGACCGGAACCGGACCGAGGTCGCCCCCGAGCTGGTGCCCCTGATCCGTCGCCAGGTGCTGGAGAACCTCATCCGGCAGCGGCTGCTCGCCCTCGACGCGCGCCGCCGCGGGCTGACCGTGAGCGACGCGGAGGCCGAGGCGCAGCTCAAGCTGGACCCCGCGTTCCAGCAGGGCGGGATCTTCAACGAGGCGAAGTACCTCGCGATCCGGGCCGCCAACCCCGACGCCTACGCGCGGGCGCTGGCCGCCACCCGGGACGCGCTCGCCGCGCGCAAGGCCGGCGAGCGGATGGACCGCGAGACCCGCCCCGACGACGCCGCGATCCGTGCCGAGGTCGAGGCGGAGCTGACGCGGGCGACCTTCGAGGTCCTGCCGCTGCGCGGCCGCGACTTCGACGGCGGGTACCCGGAGCCGCGCGAGGAGGAGGTGCTGGCGTTCCACCGCGCGAACGCCGCCCGTTTCCTGCGGCCCGAGGAGGCGTCCGTGAGCCTGCTCGTGTTCCACCGGCCGGCGCCGACCGATTCGATGGCCGCCACCGACGCCGGCTACCGGGCCTGGGAGCAGCGCATGCGGGCGCGCGCCGACAGCGCGCTGGCCGCGATCCGCTCGGGCGCGAGCGCGGACGACATCGCGCTGCGCAACGGCGGCTGGAAGACGGTGACGCTGCGGCGCGACGACCCGCCGGATCCGTGGCGGGGCGGGGCGCGCGAGCTGGCGGCGGCGTTCGCCGCGGCGCCGGGGACGCTGCTGCCGGAGCCGGTGCGGGCGGCGCCCGGCTGGGCGCTGGTGCGGGTGGAGCGGGTGCTGCCGGCACGCACCGCGCCGCTGCGCGAGGTCGCGCGCGAGATCCGCGCCGAGCTGCGCGCCGCCGCCCGCGCGGCGGTCGAGACGCGGCTGTTCGCGGAGGCCTACGCGGCGATGCGCGACAGCCTGCGGGGCGACGGCTTCCGCGTGCGCTACGCGGTCGCCGACACCTCCTCGTTCGCCCCCGGGGAGCCGGGCGCAGCGGAGATCGACCGGTACTACCGCGCCCATCTCGCGGACTACACCTCCTATGACCGCGCCGCCGGCCGGGTGGTGGAGGTCCCGCTCGCCCAGGTGCGCGAGGACGTCCGGCGTCGCTGGATGCGGGAGCGCCGGAAGGAGATGGCGCGGCTCGCCGCCGAACGGCTGAGCGAGGCGTGGAGCCGGGGACGGCGGGACCCGGCCCTCGAGCGGGCGATGACCCGGGTGCGGGACCTCGGGGTGGTGCCGGCCTTCGGCGAGCCCGACACCGGGCGCGCCGGGCCGCCGCTGGCGGCCACGCTGGCCGGCCGGGGCGGGCGGCCGGGCGTCACCATGGTGCCGATGGACGGCGGGTTCCTGGTGTTCGAGCTGCGGGAGCGGGTCGCCGACTACCTGGCGACGCCGGAGCAGTCCCGCGTGCGCCTGGCGCCGCTGGTCGAGGCGCGCCGTGCCGCCGAGCTCGAGGCGCAGGCGCGACGGGCGTTCGAGGCGGACTCGACCGCCTACCGCTCGCGTCCGGTGATCCACTTCAGCCGGCTGCTCATCAGCCCGCCGCCGGTCCTCGAGGTCGAGCTGACCCGCGAGGAGGTCGAGCGGTTCTACCGCGCGAACCTCAAGAACTACTCGGTCGAGGAGCTGGCGCGGGTGCGCCACATCCTGATCGCGACCAGCGGCCGCGGCGCCCTGCCGGTCCAGGAGGCGCGGGCGCGCGCCGAGGAGCTGCTCGCGCGGCTGCGGGCGGGCGAGGACTTCGCGCGGCTGGCGGCCGAGCACAGCCACGACGACGCCACCCGCCTCAACGGCGGGGACGTCGGCGTGTTCCGGCGCGGGATGATGCGGGAGGCGTTCGAGCGCGCCGCGTTCGCGATGCGACCCGGCGACCTGGCCGGTCCGGTACGGACCGAGGTCGGATACCACATCCTCGAGAGCCTCGAGTACCACCCGCCGGTGTTCCATCCGCTCGCCGAGGTGTACGCGAACGTCGCCTTCGACTGCGCGAGCCGCAAGGCGCAGCACATCGCGGTCGAGCGGGCCGACAGCCTCTACGGCTCCCTGCGCAGCGTCGCGCAGGCGAAGGCGGCGGCCGAGCGCCTCGGGCTCGACATCCTGGCCGCCGACCACGAGGAGGGCCGCTACGGCCGCTTCGACGCCGACCTGATCCCGTACATCCAGAAGGTCGAGCGGCTGCGGCCCGGCGAGCTCTACCCGGGCACCCAGATGTACGTGGGGCTCGGGCCGGTGATCACCTGGGTGGACCGGGTGACCCCGCCCCGCCAGCTCCGCTGGGAGGAGGTGCGCGAGTCGGTGATCGAATCCCACCGGCGCGAGCGGGGCTGGCGCGCACTGCTGGCGAAACGCGAGGAGCTCGACTCGTTGAGCGCGGCCGGCCGGGGCATCGACAGTCTGGCGGCCGCGTGGGGCGGGCTCGAGCGCGTGAGCGAGGCCGCGATGGGAAGCGACCTGCGGGGGATGGGGGGGCGCGCCCTGCTCGACTCGCTGGTGTTCGGCCGGCCGGGCCGGCCGCCGCTGCCGGTCGGGCAGCTGAGCGGATGGGTCGAGTTCCCCGGCGGGCTCGTGCGCCTGCGGGTGACGGAGCGGTTCGCGCCCGACCCCGACGAGCTGGCCCGCCGCAGCGAGCAGCGCCGTCAGGTGGTGCTGTGGCGGAACCTCAAGGCCTACTTCGACCGGCTGGGCGAGCGGTATCCGGTCGAGATCCTGGACGGCGAGCTTCGAGCCACCGCCCTGCTGGAACCGAGCGAATCCTGACCGCGGTGCCGGGCGGCGGGGGATCGTTTCGCCCGCCCGCGCCCGTGCAGGATGCCCTGCCGTAGCGGGTTGCGGGTTCGCGGCCCCCCGGTGCCCCGCGCCAGTGGGCCTCCTGGCGCTGGTATGCTCCATGCATTTGCCGTTCGCGGGGTCCCAGGATCCCACCCTATGGCCCAGCCCACGATCGTGTCAGCCAACGGCGCCGAACGGCGCCTCCTGCTCGTCGACTTCGACTGGCAGGACGCGGACCTGATGCCGGAGCTCCTCCAGCATCCGGGCGTCGCCGTGCGCCTGGTCGCCGGGGCGCAGCAGGACGACGCCGGGATCCGCCTCGCCGAGCTGTGCGGCCTGCCGCGCACGGTGGACCTGGCCGACCTCACGCGCGAGATCTTCGACCTGGCCCTGGTGAGCGAGCGGAGCCCGCGCCGCACGCAGATCGAGGGTCTCCTGCTGGCGCTCGGCACCCCGAGCGTGACGCCGCAGGCCTTCCTCGCCGGCGCGGCGGTGCCCGAGCTCGCCCCGTCGGTCGAGGCGCCGCTGGCGGTGCACGCGGCCGCCTTCGAGAGCGCCGTGGGGGGGGACCCGTTCGACGCCGTCATCGAGCAGGCGCTGCCCGACGTCTCGGAGGACGCCCCGACGGCGCCGGCGCCGGTCCCGATGCCCGCGTCGGCGCAGCCGATCCTCGACAGCCTCGGCGACTTCCCGAGCCCCGAGGACCGGCACGGCCTCGAGGCGGCGCTGCGGCAGTGGATGGAGGCGACCGGCTCCCGGCGCGCCGAGCTCCACCTCATGGGCCCCGGCCAGGTCGCGACGGTCGTCGAGGTGGGCGCGCCCGACGCGCTGCTCGGCAGTCTCGTCGGCCTGGCGCGCCAGCTGGGCGGCGCGCAGGTGGTCGGCGGGCTCACCGGACAGCAGGAGGGCAAGGCGTGGGGGGCGTGGCCGTTCCGCACCGTGCAGCGGCACGGCGTGCTGGCCGCGGGCGGCATCGATCCCGTGAGCGGGTGGACCGCGTGGGAGCGCACCGCCTCCGAGCTGCGCGGGGCGTGGGACCGCCGCGACCGCGAGCGCGCGGGTCCCGCCTTCCCGTTCCTGCCCGAGCGGTTCCCGGGCTGGCTGGACGCCGAGGACTTCGGCGGACGGCTCGAGCTGGCGGTGGAGCGGAACCGCCGCGACGGGCTGCGATTCTACGTCCACCAGCTCGGCTTCGCCGGTCCCGCCGCGATCGTCACCGCGCTGTGCGACCGGCTGCCGGAGAGGCTGCGCGACATGGACTGCCTCACCCGGCCGTCGGCCCAGTCGGTGGTGCTGCTCACCGCCGGCGATCCGGAGGCCTTCGCCCAGGTCCGGCGTCGCCTGGTGTCGCTGTGGGAGGACGTGTGGATCGAGGGCGGCCAGCCGAAGCCGGCGCCGCCGGTGTCGGACGAGGTGGCGGCGCTGTCCGCTCCCGCCGACGCGCCCGCGTTCCTCGCCGCCGCCCGGAGCTGGTCCGCGAAGCGCTAGCCGGCCCGCGGCCGCCCCCGGCGCGGGGCGCGGTCGCATCCTTGACCCCCGCGGTCGCCCTCGTGTAATGCTGCCGGTTCCATGCCTGCACTCGCGCGGCATCCGATCCGGCGGCTCGCCCCCGAGACCGCGTCGCGGATCGCGGCCGGCGAGGTCATCGAGCGCCCGCTCTCGGCCCTGAAGGAGGTGCTCGAGAACGCGCTCGATGCGGGCGCGCGGCGGATCGAGGTCGCCGTCGAGGGCTCCCTCGACCGCGGGTTCACCGTCGCCGACGACGGCGCCGGGATCGCCGCCGACGAGCTCGAGCTGGCGCTCGAGCGCCACGCCACCAGCAAGATCGGCGCGCTGGACGACCTCGACCGCCTCGACTCGCTGGGCTTCCGCGGCGAGGCGCTGCCCAGCATCGCGGCGGTGAGCCGGATGCGCCTGACCAGCCGCCCGGACGGCGAGGAGAGCGCGGCGGTGCTCGAGGTCGAGGGGGGCGCGCCGGTCGCGCGCGCCCGGGCCGCGCGGGCGCGCGGCACCACGGTCGAGGTGCGGGACCTGTTCTTCAACACGCCCGCGCGACCCGGGACGGGCAGACCTTCCTCGTCAACCGGCGCTGGATCCAGAGCCCGCTGCTGGCGCAGGCCCTCCGTCAGGCCTACGGGAACCTGCTCCCGGCCGGGCGCTTCCCGGTCGCCGCGCTGGCACTCACGGTGCCGCCCGAGCGGGTGGACGTGAACGTGCACCCGACGAAGCGCGAGGTGCGGTTCGTCGGCGAGGACGCGGTGTTCTCGCTGGTCGCCGGGGCCTGCGCGAAGGAGCTGGCGTCGCTCCACCCGCCCTTCACCGTCGTGCCGGGCGGCACGCCGGAGCCGCGCTGGGCCGGGCGCGTCGCCGAGCCGCCCCCCGACCAGACCTGGCTCCGGCTCGACGATCCCGCC
>CAZKQE010000148.1:0-7062 GCA_964554725.1 uncultured bacterium | reverse complement strand
GTTCGAGACCAGCCGGTGGCCGTCGAGCTCCGCGGCGAACAGCCGCCGGCAGAAGTCGAGCGTCTCCGCCTCGCCGGCCTGCTCGAGGCCGGCGGCGCGCCAGGTCGCCTCGGTCGCCTCGACGATGAAGGTCGAGACCGGCTCGTCCGCTCCGCGCGCCGCGCGCCCGGGATCGTACTGGTAGGCATGCACGCGCCACAGGCCGTGCGCGTCGTGCTTGAAGTGGAAGGTGAACGCCGGGAACGGACGCGTGGTGCCGAGCCACACGAAGCGGTTGGGCCGCGTGTCCACCTCGGGCTCGAACGCTTCGCGGCGGGCCTCGCGCACCGCCGAGTTGGCGCCGTCGGCGGCGACGATCAGGTCGTGGTCGCCGAGCGCCGCCAGGTCCCCGACCTCGCGTCCGGCGCACACGCGCACGCCGGCCCGTGCGCAGTGCTCGGTGAGGATGCGGAGCAGCGCCCGCCGCGAGAGCCCCGAGAAGCCGTGCCCGGTCGAGGTGAGGAGCTGCCCCCGGTAGTGGATCTCGATGTCGTCCCAGCGGTGGCACTCCGCCGCCATCGCCTCGATCACCCCGCGGTCCCCGCGGGCGAGCGCCTCCTCCGTGGCGTCGGAGAACACCACCCCGAACCCGAACGTGTCGTCAGGGCGGTTGCGCTCGAACACCGTGACCTCGTGCGCGGCGTCGGCCTTGCGCAGGAGCAGCGCGAGGAACAGCCCGGCCGGGCCCCCGCCGACGCAGGCGACCCTCACGTCGCGCGGTCCTGGAGCAGGCGGCCGGCGATGACGAGGTGCTGGATCTCGGTGGTGCCCTCGTAGATCCGCAGCGCCCGCACCGACCGATAGAGCCGGTCCACCGGGTGCGAGGCGAGGACCCCGGCGCCGCCCAGCACCTGCACCGCGTCGTCCACGATCCGCTGGGCGGCCTCGGTGGCGAACGACTTGGCCATCGCCGCCTCGAGCGTCACCCGCCCGGCGTCCCGGTCGGCCTCCCAGGCGGCGCGGTACACCAGCAGCCGCGCCGCGGCGAGGTCGGTCGCCATCCGCGCCAGCTTCTGCTGCACGAGCTGGAACTCCGCCAGCGGCCTGCCGAACTGACGCCGGCGGGCGGCGTGGTCGAGCGCCTCGTCGAGGGCGCGGGCGGCCATCCCGCAGGCGGCGGCGCCCACGGTCGCGCGCAGCAGGTCGAGCGTGCGGAGCCCGAGCGCGAGCCCGCGGCCCTCGGCCCCGAGCCGGTGGGCGGCGGGGACGCGACAGCCCTCGAACGCGATTCCGCCCAGCGGATGGGGCGCGGCGAGGCGCTGCGGGCCGGTGAAGCGGAGGCCGGGCGTGTCCGCCGGGACCACGAAGCACGAGAGCCCGCGGCCGCCGGCCGCCGGGTCGGTCGAGGCGAAGACGACGTAGACGTCGGCGATGCCCGCGTTCGAGATGAAGGTCTTGGCCCCGTCGAGCCGGTAGTGCGCGCCGTCGCGCACGGCGGTGGTGGCGATGGCGGCGACGTCCGAGCCCGCCTCGGCCTCGGTCATCGCGAACGCCGTCATCGCCCGCCCGCGCAGCGCGTCGTCCGCCCACCGGTCGCGCATCGGCGCCTCGTCGGCGAGCAGCATCGGCACGGTGCCCAGCGCCTGCAGGGCGAACACCGCGTCGGCGAGCGGTGAGGCCGCCGCCAGCGCCTCGCGCGCCAGGCAGCAGGCGCGCCAGTCGCGGGCGCGAATCGGCTCGAGCCAGCCGCCGGTGCCCAGCTCGCCCAGCAGCGCGCGCGCCTCGCTCCGGCAGGCGTCGTCGTCCGGCGGCTCGGGGCGGGCCGCCAGCGCTCCCGCCGCGAACCCGCCGACGTCGCGGGCGAACGCCCGGTGGCGCTCGTCGAGGAAGGCGGCGACCGGCGCGGGGTCGGGAGGCCTCATTCGCGGAACGCGGGCTCGCGCTTCGCGCGGAACGCCTCGTACGCCTCGCGGAAGTTGGGATGCTCCATGAGCGCAGCCTGCGCCTCGGCCTCGTACGCCAGCGCCTGCTCGAGCCCCATCGTCACCTCGGCGTCGAGCGCCCGCTTCGTGACCGAGAGCGCCGGGGCGGGGCCGCGGGCGAGCGCCGCGGCCAGCGCGAGTGCATCGTCCATCAGCCGCTCCGGCGGCGCCAGACGCTGGTAGAGGCCGATCTCGTGCGCGCGCCGGGCGTCGATGAACTCGCCGGTCATCAGCAGCTCGGTCGCGCGGCCGAGACCCACCAGGCGCGGCAGCAGCCACGCCGCGCCCATGTCGGCGCCGGATAGGCCCACCCGCACGAACAGGAACGCGACCCTCGCCGACTCGGCCGCCACCCGCAGGTCGCAGGCGGTGGCGATCACCGCCCCGGCGCCGGCCACCGTGCCGTTCAGTGCGGCGATCACCGGTCTGCGGCAGCGGCGGATGTTCAGGATGACGTCGCAGGTCATGCGGGTGAACTCGCGCAGCCCCGCGGCGTCGCGGGTGAACAGGGCGCCGATGATGTCCTCGACGTCGCCGCCGGTACAGAACGCGCGCCCCGCCCCGGTGAGCACCACCGCCCGCACGCCCGGCTCGCCGTCCAGTGCGGCGAAGGTGTCGCGCAGCTCGCGGTAGACCTCGAAGGTGAGGGCGTTGAGCCGCTCCGGGCGGTTCAGGGTGATCGTCGCGACCCCGGTGGCGGGGTCGAGCCGGTAGAGGAACGAGCGCGGGGCGATGCTCACGGGCGGTCTCCGGGGAGGACGGCGGTGGCTTCGATCTCGACCCGGGCGCCGGCGTCCACCAGCCCCGCCACCCCGACCAGCGCCATCGCCGGGTAATGACGGCCGAACCGCGCGCGCCAGGCCTCGCCCAGCACCGGGCGGCTGGCGCGGTAGGCGTCGAGGTCGGTGACGTAGACGGTCATGCGGGCGATGTGCTCCGGCCCGCCGCCCGCGGCGCGCACGACCTCGAGCACGCGGTCGAGCGCCGTCGCGAACTGGGCCGCGAACTCCGCCGGCGCGCCGTCGGTGACGCCGACCTGGCCGGCGACGAACAGCAGGCGGCCGCCGGCCGGCGCCACCAGGCCGTGGTTCCATCCGCGCGGGGCGCCCAGCGACTCGGGGTTGACGATCTCGAAGCTCACGGTTCACGTCCTCCGGCGGCCAGCACGATCGTGTGCCCGGTCGTGCCGCGCGCCGACTCGCGGCACAGCTCGAGCACCGCGGTCGCCACCTCCTCGGGCGCGATCAGCCGCGACTGCCCGGTGGTCGCCAGCACCGCGGCGAGCGCCTGCTCGCGCTCGAGGCCCGCGCGCGCCTGGACGTTCGCGAGCGCGCTCTCGGTCATCGGCGTGTCGACGTAGGCGGGGCACACCGCGTTCACGGTCACCCCGGTCCCCGCCAGCTCGAGCGCGACCGAGCGGGTGAGGCCGACGACCGCGTGCTTGGCGGCGGCGTAGTGGGCGACGTAGCGGGCGCCCTCGAGGCCCGCCACCGAGGCGATGTTGACGACCCGGCCCCAGCCGCGCTCGACCATGGCGGGGACGAACTCGCGCGTGCACAGGAACGTCCCGGTCGCGTTCACCCCCAGCACGCGGTTCCACTCGCCGAGCGTGATGCGGTGGAGCGGGGAGGAGGCCGACACCCCGGCGTCGTTCACCAGGATGTCCACGGTGCCGAGGTGGCGACGCGCGTCCTCGCACAGCGCGCGCACGCTGCCTTCGTCGGTGACGTCGCAGTAGGCGGAGAAGGCGCGCGCGCCGCGCTCGCGCAGGTCCCACGCCACCCGTTCGATCTCGGCGTAGGTGCGGGCGGCGACCACCACGCCGGCGCCGGCGTCCGCGAGCGCGCTCGCGATCGCGGCGCCGATCCCGCGGCTGCCGCCGGTGACCACCGCGCCGCGTCCCGCCAGCGGCCGGCGCGGGTCGTCCGCCCGCGGCGTCGGCGCCCGGTCGCTCACGCCGCGCGCTCCGGGGCCAGCGCCGCGAGCGTGGCCTCGGCCAGGATGTCGCCGAGTGCGGCGATCGTGGCGCGGCCCTCCTCCGCGGTGGCCTCCGCGGGCCAGCCGAAGTAGGCGCGCGGTCCGCCGGCCTCCGCGAACGTCCGCCGCCCGTCGCGGATCGCGGTGGCGAGCGAGGCCGGGACCGGCGGCAGTCCGGCGCGCAGGTCGTCGCGCACCAGCTCCGGGCGTTCGGCGAGCACGATCGAACCCTCGTAGCGGCCCGCGTGGCAGGCCCCGCTCCGGAATTCCTCGGTGAGGCGCGCCGCCCACGGCCGGCGCGTGACGTCCGGGCACGCCAGCGGGAGCAGGCCCTCCCCGCGGGCGCGGGCGACCGCGTCCGCCAGCGCCGCGAGGTGGGCGGGGTCGAGATGCCCGTTGGCGATCGCCAGGGCGGCGAACCCGTGGCGGGCGAGCTCGCGCGCGAGGTCGAGCACCAGCGCGGTCACCGTCCCCGGCGCGACCGAGAGCGTGCCGGCGAACGCGGCGCCGAACGGGGCGGCGGTGAAGGGCAGCGGCGGCAGGAGGACCGCCGCGGTGCCGCGGGCCGCCAGGCGTTCGGCGCCGGCCCGCGCCATCGCCGTGGCGATCACCACGTCGGTCGCCAGGGGCAGGTGGGGTCCGTGGGCCTCCAGCGCGCCGACCGGGAGCACGGCGACCGTGCGCGCCCGGTCCAGGTCGCGCACCTCCTCCCACGTCAGCTCGGCCAGCTCGCGGATCGCCATCTCCGATGCACTCCGGTGAGTCCGGTGTTGCCTGACACCGGGGGGACGTCCATCATGGGGCATGCGCGCGACCAAACTACCATGAGCCACCCGCCGCCGGAACGCTTGAACATCGCCGACCACTTCCTCGACGCCCGCGTGCGCGAAGGGCGCGGGGCGCGCGTCGCCCTGCGCACGGACGCGGGCGACCTCGACTACGCCGGGGTGGCGGCGCTCGCCGCGCGGTTCGGGCACGCGCTGGCCGCCGCCGGCGTCGAGCCCGAGCACCGTGTCCTGATCGCGCTGCCCGACGGCCCGGAGTTCGTCGCCGCCTTCTTCGGCACGCTCAAGCTGGGCGCGGTCGTCGTCATGGTGAACCCGGGCCTGCCCGGGGCGGAGATCGCCGGGCTGCTCGACTACACCCGCGCGCGCGTGATCGTCGTCCACCCGGACGGCGCGGCCGCATTCCGTTCGGCGGCGCGCGGGATCGGCACCTGCCGCGCGACGCTCGTGGTCGGCGAGGCGGACTTCGACCGCGCCGTGGGGGAGGCGCCGCCCACGCTCGAGTCCTTCCCGACCCACCGCGACGACGCGGCGGTGTGGCTGTTCTCGGGCGGCACCACCGGGCGCCCCAAGGCGGTGATCCAGACCCACCGCTCGTTCGTTCACACCACCGCCTGCTACGCGCGGGAAGTGATCGGCTACCGCCCGGAGGACGTGACGCTCTCCGTGCCCAAGCTCTACTTCGGCTACGCGACCGGGTCCAACCTGCTGTTCCCGTTCGCCGCCGGCGCCAGCGCCGCCCTGTTCCCCGAGCCGGTCACGGTCGAGGGGCTGTTCGATCGCATCCGGCGGGTGCGCCCGACCGTCCTGGTCAACGTGCCGACGATGATCCAGCGGATGGTGTCCCATCCGGCGGCGGCGGCGCAGGACCTCTCGTCGCTCCGGGTGTGCACGTCGGCGGGCGAGGCGCTGCCCGCCGAGCTGCACCGGCGCTGGACCGAGACCTTCGGCGTCGAGCTGCTCGACGGCCTCGGCACCGCCGAGATGTGGCACATCTTCATCTCGAACCGGCCCGGCGCCGCGCGGCCGGGCACGATCGGCACGGTGGTGCCGGGATTCGAGGTGCGGGTGTGCGACGACCAGGGCCGCGAGCTGCCCCGGGGCGAGACCGGCTGGCTGTGGGTGCGCGGGGACGCGCGCGCGACCGCCTACTGGCAGAACATGGAGAAGACCGCGCAGGGGTTCCGCGGCGAGTGGTACGTCTCGGGGGACCTGATCGCGATGGACGCCGACGGCTACGTGACCTACTGCGGCCGCGGCGACGAGATGCTCAAGGTGTCGGGCAAGTGGCTGGCCCCGGCCGAGGTCGAGGGCTGCCTGCTCCAGCACCCGGCGGTGGCCGAGGCGGCGGTGGTCGGGGTGGCGGACGCGAACGGGCTGGTCAAGCCGCGCGCCTACGTGGTCGCGCGCGCCCGCGGCGACGGTCTGGCCGAGGAGCTGCGCGCGTTCGTGCGCGACCGGCTCGAGCCCTACAAGCACCCGCGCGACGTGGTGTTCCTCGACGCGCTCCCGCGCACCCACCTCGGCAAGGTGGACCGCGGCCGGCTGCGGTCGGTGTGAGTCCCGGGAGGTCGCCGGTCCGGTGCCCGGCGCGGTGACCCGCGACGGCACGAGGGCCGGGCACGCCGGGAGGTCCGCGCCGGCGGTCGTCCGCGCGTCTCCGGTCGCCGCGGTGCCGGGGTCCGCGCGCGGCCGGCGACCTGTGGTAGCCTGAGCCGCGTCTCGACAGGGTCTCGGATATGAAACTCGACCGGTACACGATCAAGTCCCAGGAGGCGCTCGAGCGCGCCCAGCGCCTCGCCTCCGAGCGGAGCCATCAGGAGCTGCGTCCCGAGCACCTGCTGGCCGCGTTGCTCGACGACGCCGGGGGCACCGTGACGGCGGTGCTGCAGAAGCTGGGCGTCCAGCCCGAGCCCCTCGCGCGGGCCGTCACGCTCGCCGTGGACCGGCTTCCGCGCGTCCAGGGGGGCAGCCTGTTCCTCGGGGAGGCGCTCCGCCAGGTGCTCGAGCGCGCCGAGAAGGCCGCCGAGCGGCTCCAGGACGAGTTCGTCTCGGTCGAGCACCTGCTGCTGGCGCTCGCCGACCCCGAGCAGGCGACGGACGCGCAGCGCCTGCTGGCGAAGGCCGGCGTCACGCCGGACGGCGTGCTGCGCTCGCTCGCCCAGGTGCGCGGCGGCCAGCGGGTCACCGACGCCTCGCCCGAGGACAAGCTCCAGACGCTGACGAAGTACGGACGCGATCTCACCGCGATGGCGCGGCAGGGGAAGCTCGACCCGGTGATCGGCCGCGACGACGAGATCCGCCGGGTCATCCAGGTGCTGGCGCGGCGCACGAAGAAC
>CAZKQE010000147.1:0-7066 GCA_964554725.1 uncultured bacterium | reverse complement strand
TGCTCGAGGTAGCGGCGCATGATCTCGCCCGAGAGCGAGGCGCGGATGTGCCCGACGTGCGGCTTGTTCTGCACCGTCATGCCGCACACGTAGAGGCTCGCCCGCCCCGGGGTGACCGGCGTGAACTCCCGCTTCTCGCGCGTCAGGGTGTCGTAGATGCGCAGCGCCATGGTCCCGCCCCCTCCCTAACCCGATTCCGGACGCAGGCCGGGCGGCTCGCCCGGCGCCGGGTGGATCCGGATCTCCCGCACCGGGTCGAGGCGCAGGCCCGCCGCGGCGAACCCGCGGACGATGCGCAGGCGCAGCTCGCGCACCGCGTCGGCGGCGTCCGGCCCCGGCGCCGCGCGCACGACGGTGCGGATGTGGAGCTCCCGGGAACC
Source organism: uncultured bacterium (assembly GCA_964554725.1). Lineage (GTDB taxonomy): Bacteria > Eisenbacteria > RBG-16-71-46 > RBG-16-71-46 > RBG-16-71-46 > WS-11. The sequence goes on along the minus strand of CAZKQE010000147.1, from coordinate 6,686 downwards.
GAGCGTCTCGACCCCCCACACCTCGACCGCGCCCTGCAGCCGCGGTCGCCAGGCGGGGTCCTCCCCCATCGCGCGGGCGACCTCCCGGCAGGTCGCCAGCGCGCGGTCCACGTCCTCGTCCACCGGCAGCGGCACGTCCACCGCGTGGCGGGTCCAGCCGCGGCTGCGGTTGACGACCACGCGCATCTCGCCGTTCGGCACGAAGTACAGGTATCCGTTGAAGTCGCGCAGCGTGGTCGAGCGCACCCGCAGCGCCTCGACCGTCGCCGGCTTGCCGTCGATCTCGATCACGTCCCCGACGCCGAACTGGTCCTCGGCGAGGATGAAGACCCCGGCGATCGAGTCGCGCACCACCGACTGCGCGCCGAACCCCAGCGCGGCGCCGAGGATGCCGGCGCCCGCGAGCAGCGGGACCACGTTCCAGCCGAAGGCCGCCAGCGAGTGGATGACGACCCCGCCCGCGACCAGCACGGTCGCCAGATTGCGCAGCATCTGGCCCAGCGTGTGGGCGCGCTGCCGCGCGTACTCGCCGCCCTTGCCGGCCCGCTCGACCCACACCTCGACCCGCCCGACCAGCAGGAACAGCAGGCGCTGGATGAGGAACCCGACCACGACCGCCACCCCCACGCGCACGGCGCTGTCGAGCAGCTTCTCGCCCTCGGGCAGCAGCGGCGTCAGCAGGAGGACCGCCGGCGGTGGCGTCATCCGCCCGCCTCCCGGGGTCGCGGGGCCGGGCGCGGGCTCACGTCAGGCCCGCCACCGTCTTCTTGTCGAGGCGCTTCACCACCGCCGCCAGCAGCTTGACCGTGGCGTCGAAGTCGCGCCGGTCGATCATGCTGACGTGGCTGTGGATGTAGCGCGCCGGCACGCCCATGGACAGCGTCGGCACGCCCTGGCCGGTGACGTGGATGCGTCCGGCGTCCGTGCCGCCGCGCTCGACCGACTCGAACTGGAGCGGGATGCGCAGCCGCTTCGCCGTGTCCACGACCAGGTCGAGCAGCGCCCGGTTGGGGATCGAGGTCGCATCGTAGACCACGATCAGCGGCCCGCCGCCCAGCTTCTCGTCCCCCTCGGTGCCGGGGGTGTCGTGGGCGATGCCGACGTCGAGCGCGATCGCCACGTCCGGCTGGACCTTGAACGCCGAGGTCTGGGCGCCGCGCAGCCCGACCTCCTCCTGCACGGTGGCGACGGCGTAGACGGTGTTCGGGTGCGCGACCCCCTTGAGGGCGCGGGCGGTCTCGGCCGCCATCGCGCAGCCGATCCGGTTGTCCCAGGCCTTGGCGAGGTAGACGTTCGGGTTCGCCATCACGGCGAACGAGGACTCGGGGATGATCGCGTCGCCGGGCCGGATGTCGAGCCGCTTGCGGACGTCCCAGTCGGAGGTGGCGCCGACGTCGATGTACATCTCGCGGATCTCGAGCACCTTCTTGCGCTCCTCGTCGCGCAGCTCGTGCGGCGGCTTGGAGCCCACCACGCCCAGCACGTCCCCCTTGCGGGTCTTGATCACGAGCCGCTGCGCCAGCACGACGTGACCCCACCAGCCCCCGAGCGGCAGGAACTTGATGAAGCCCTCCTTCGTGATGGACTTCACCATGAACCCGACCTCGTCGAGGTGGCCGGCGAGCATGACGCGCGGACTGTCGGACGTGCCGCGCTTCTCGCAGATGAAGCTGCCCAGCCGGTCGCGGGTGATGGGGCCGACGTCCTTGAGGTGGGCCTTCATCACCCCGGCGACGTTCCCCTCGAAGCCGGGCGCTCCGTGCGCGTCGACGAGGTCCTTCAGGAACTTCTGGGTGCGATCCATGGAGACTCCTCGGATGGGGGTCATGCCCGGCTCGGCGCCACCGGGCGCCGCCGGCGGGCCTCGGCGAGCGCGAGGTCGAGCATACGTTGAACCACCTGTTCGTACGACATCCCGGCCGCCTTCGCGGCCATCGGCACCAGACTGGTCGGCGTCATGCCCGGGATCGTGTTGACCTCGAGACACCAGGGCTCGTCGCGCGGGTCGAGCCGGAAGTCCACGCGCGAGACGCCGCGGCAGTCGAGCGCCAGCGCCGCCGCCAGCCCGAGCGCCTGCACGCGCCCGGTCACCGCCGCCGGCAGGTCGGCGGGGCAGAAGTACTCGGAGCGGCCGGCCGTGTACTTCGACTCGTAGTCGTAGAAACCGCTCCGGGGACGGATCTCGACGATCGGCAGAGGCCGGTCGCCGATCACGGCCACGGTGAGCTCGCGCCCCTCGACGAAGGTCTCGAGCAGGGTCTCGTGGCCGTGGCGCTGCGCCGCGCGCCGCGCCCCCGGCAACGCCGCCCACCCGCGCACCATCGACAAGCCGACCGTGGAGCCCTCCTCGTTCGGCTTGACGACCAGCGGGAGCCCCAGCGCCTCGACCTCGGGCGGGCGCCCGCCCGCGAGCAGGTCCGCCGCCTCGGCGCCGTCCGACCCGATCAGCCGCCACGCCGGGGTCGGCACGCCGGCCTGCTGGAACACCCGCTTCGACATCGCCTTGTTCATCGCCAGCGCGCTCGCCAGGACGCCGGACCCGGTGTACGGCTTGCCCGCCAGCTCGAGCAGGGCCTGCAGCGTGCCGTTCTCCCCCGCCCCGCCGTGGAGGGCGATGAGCACCACCTCGGCGTCGCGGACGGCCGCCGCGCTCACCAGCGCCGCCGCGCCGTCCGGGCCGCGCGAGACCAGCGCGTGCTCCGGCGCCGGGGCGCGCTCCTCCTCGCCCGCGGCGAGCAGGCGGCCGGTCGCGGCGTCCACCGCCACCGCCTCGTGCCCGAGCCGGCGCAGCGCCTGCGCCATCCCGCGCCCGGTGCGCAGCGAGATCTCCCGCTCCGACGTGGTCCCACCCATGAGCACCGCGACCTTCATCCCGTCCCCTCCGGATCTCCCGCCGCCGCGCGCAGCCGCGCCACGCAGCGCTCCCGGCCCAGCAGCTCGACCACCCGCGGCAGCTCCGGGCCGTGGGTGCGGCCGGTGAGCGCCGCCCGCACCGGCTGGAACAGCTCCCGGCCCTGCAGGCCGGCATCGCGGCCGGCGGATCGAATCGCGGATTTAACCCGTTCGCCGCTCCACTCCGCAAGCCGCTCGAACGCCTCCGCCAGCGCCGCGCACAGCCCCGCCGCGCGCGGGTCGGCGAGGGCCGCCGCGGCCGCCGGCTCGAACGCGAGCCGCTCGTCCACGAACGGTGCCAGCTCGGCCGGAAGGTCGGCGAGCGTGGCGAGGTTGCCGCGCACCGCCTCGAGCAGCGCTGCGCGACGGGCCGGATCGAGCGCGAGCGCGCCGGGCGGGAGGAACGGTCCCGCCCACGCGTCGAGCGCGTCGCCGGCGGCGTGGTGGAGGACCTGCGCGTTCACCCAGCGCAGCTTGTCGGCGTCGAACACCGAGCCGCTGCGGCCCACCCGGTCGAACGCGAACGCCGCGACCAGCTCCTCGCGCGTGAGGATCTCGCGCTCGTCGCCGGGGTGGAACCCGAGCAGCGCGAGATAGGCGAGCAGCGCCTCCGGCACGATGCCGGCGAGGCGCCAGTCCCCGACCGCCACCGCGACCTCGCCCGAGCGCTTGCTCATCTTCGTGCGGTCGCGGTTGAGGATCAGCGGCACGTGCGCGAAGCGCGGCGGCGACTCGCCCAGCGCCCGGTACAGCATCAGCTGGCGCGGCGTGTTCGACAGGTGCTCCTCGGCGCGGATCACGTGCGAGATGCGCATGCCGGCGTCGTCGACGACGCAGGCGAAGTTGTAGGTCGGCAGCCCGTTCGAGCGCAGCAGCACGAAGTCGCCCACCATGCCGTCCGGGAACCGCACCTCGCCGCGCACCAGGTCGTCGAGCACCTGCCCGCCCGGGCTCACCGCGAACCGGATGCTCTCCGGGCGGCCCTCGGCCCGCAGCGCCGCGCGCTCGGCCGCCGAGAGGCGCCGGCAGCGGCCGTCGTAGTGCGGCGGCCGCCCGGCGGCGAGCGCGGCCCGGCGCCGCTCCTCGAGCCCGGCGTCGTCGCAGAAGCAGGGATAGGCCGCCCCCTGCGCCACCAGCAGCTCGGCGCGGTCGCGGTACACCGCCAGCCGCTCGCTCTGGCGGTAGGGCCCGTGCGGCCCGCCGACGTCGGGTCCCTCCTGCCAGTCGAGGCCCAGCCAGCGCAGGTCGTCGAGCACGCCGGTCTCGCTGGCGGCGCTCGAACGCTCGACGTCGGTGTCCTCGATCCGCAGCACCAGCGCGCCGCCGTGACGGCGCGCGTACAGCCAGTTGAAGTACGCGGTGCGCGCGCCGCCGACGTGCAGGTACCCGGTCGGGCTGGGCGCGAAGCGGACGCGGACGCTCACGCCTCCGGGACCTCGACCGTCGCCACCGCCCAGGCGGCGATCCCCTCGCCGCGGCCGAGCGATCCCAGGCCCTCGTTCGTCGTGGCCTTCACCGACACCCGGTCGCCCGCCACCTTGAGCGCCCGGGCGATGTTCGCGCGCATCGCGTCCCGCACCGGGGCCAGCTTCGGCTCGGCGGCGACCACGGTGGCGTCCACGTGGACGATGTGGGCGCCGCGCCCCTCGATCATGGCGCGGATGAGCCGCAGGAGCTTCAGGCTCGAGGCGTCCTTCCAGCGCGGGTCGCCGGGCGGGAAGTGGTCGCCGAGGTCCCCCAGCGCGACCGCGCCGAGCAGCGCGTCGCCGATCGCGTGCGCGAGCACGTCGGCGTCGCTGTGACCTTCGAGCCCCCAGTCGCTCTCGAACCGCACGCCGCCCAGCACCAGGGGGCGGCCGGCGGCGCGAGCGTGGACGTCGTATCCGATCCCGGCGTGTCGCGGCATGTCAGGTCCTCGCTGAACTGCGGGTGAGCCACGCCTCGGCCAGCTCGAGGTCGCGGGGCGTGGTGATCTTGAGGTTGTGCGGCTCGCCGGGCGTGAGGTGGACCCGGTGACCGAGCGCCTCGACCAGCGCGGCGTCGTCGGTGGCGGCCCGGCCCGCCGCCGCATGCGCGGCGACGATCCACTCGCGCCGGAACACCTGCGGCGTCTGGGCGCACCACAGCCCCTGGCGCGGCACCGTGGTCTCGATCACGCCGAGCGCGGCGCGCTTCAGGGTGTCCGCGAGCGGCAGCGCGGCGATCGCGCCCCCGTGCGCGGCGGCGTCGGCGACCACCCGCCCGACCAGCTCCGGCGTGACCAGGGCGCGGGCGCAGTCGTGGACCGCCACCAGCGAGGCGTCCTGCGGGACGAGCGCCAGGCCGCGCGCGACCGAGTCCTGCCGCTCGCGGCCGCCCTCGCACCAGCCCACCACCTTGCGCGGCGCGAGGCCCGCCGCCGCCAGCGTCTCCTTCAGCCGGCGGACCGGTCCCACGACCACGATGCGGTCGATCGCCGGCGTGCGCTCGAGCGCCTCGAGGCTCCAGGCGAAGAGCGGCCGCCCGGCGAGCGGGACCAGCGCCTTGTCCACGCCGGCGCCGAGTCGCTCCCCCTTTCCCGCGCACAGCAGGAGGGCGGTGGCGGTCATGGCCGCGCCGGCGCCGCCGCGTCGGCCGGCTTCCCCGCCGCCTCGACCCGCTCGCCCAGCAGCGCCTCGCAGGCGGCGCGCAGCGTCGCCAGCGGCACCACCTCGAGCCCGGCGCCGGCGCCCTCCTCGGCCTGCACCTCGGGCACGCCGGCGCGACGGAAGCCGAGGTGGGCGGCCTCGCGCAGGCGCTCGGCGAGGCGCGGCACGCGCCGCAGGTCGCCCGAGAGGCTCACCTCGCCCACCGCCAGCGTGCGCTCGAGCAGCGGCCGGCTCCGGAACGACGAGGCGATCGCCAGCGCCACGCCCAGGTCGGTGCCCGGCTCCTCGAGCGAGATGCCGCCGGTGACCGAGACGAACACGTCGTGGCGCCCGAGCCGCAGGCCGACCCGGCGCTCGAGCACCGCCAGCAGCACCGCCAGCCGCCGGCCGTCGAAGCCGCTCGTCACCCGCTGCGGCGTGCCGTAGAACGAGGTCGAGACCAGCGCCTGCACCTCGACCAGCAGCGGGCGCGAGCCCTCGAGGCTCGCGACCACGGCGGTGCCGGGCGAGACGCCGCGCGCCGCACCCGGCTCGGAGAGGAACGCCGCACTCGGGTTGGCGACCTCGGCGAGGCCGCGGCCGGTCATCTCGAACACCCCCAGCTCGTGGGTGGCGCCGAAGCGGTTCTTGGCCGCGCGCAGCACGCGGTAGTGCTGGTAGCGCTCCCCCTCGAGGTAGAGCACCGCGTCCACCATGTGCTCGAGCACCCGCGGCCCGGCGACCGTGCCGTCCTTGGTGACGTGGCCGACCAGCAGCACCGAGGTGCGGGTCGCCTTGGCGAAGTGGAGCAGCGCCAGCCCGCACTCGCGCATCTGGGTCACCGTGCCGGGCCCGCCCTCGAGGTCGGCACGGGCGACGGTCTGGATCGAGTCCACGACCATGACCTCGGGCTTCACCCGGGCCGCCGCCTCGAGCACCGCCTCGAGCTCGGTCTCGCACAGGATGAGGAGCGAGGCCGGGATCGCGCCCAGGCGCTCGGCGCGCATGCGCACCTGCTCCTCGCTCTCCTCGCCGGCGACGTAGAGCACGGTGCGGCCCGCCGCCGCGAGCGAGGCGGCGAGCTGGAGCAGCAGCGTGCTCTTGCCGATCCCCGGCTCGCCGCCGACCAGCAGCAGCGCTCCGGCGGTGAGCCCGCCCCCCAGCACGCGGTCGAGCTCGCGCATGCCG
>CAZKQE010000146.1:0-7108 GCA_964554725.1 uncultured bacterium | reverse complement strand
GCCGGTCGCCGGGACCGCCGCCCCCGGGGACGCTCACGGCCCGGCGCGCTTCCACGCCGCGAGCGCGGCGTCGGCGACCTCGCGCAGCGGGCGGCCGGCGCGCTCGGCGGCGGCGCGCACCGACTCGAACTCCGGTGCGGCGCGCTCGCTCCCGTCCGGCAGCGTCGCCACCTTGAGCGCCACCGGGCCGAACGGGGTCGCCACCTCGACCGGGCGCCGCGCCAGCTCGTAGCGGCGCTCGTGCCGCAGCCGGACGCCGAGCGCGCTGGTCTCGCTCAGCAGCGTGCGCGCGAGCCCGGCGGCCCGCTCGGGCTCGGCGATGACCACCAGCCACATGCCGGGGCGCCCCTTCTTCATCACGCTCGGCACCACCATCGCGTCGAGCGCCCCCTGCTCGAGCAGGCGCGGGAGGAGCGCGGCGACGAACTGCGGGTTCTCGTCGTCGAGCGCGGTCTCGAGCACCGCGACCTGCCGGCTCGCGGTCCCCCCCTCCTCCGCCTCGCCGATCAGCACCCGCAGCACGTTGGGCTGCTCCTTGAGGTCGCGCCCGCCGGCCCCGGTGCCGACCCGCTCGAGCCGGAAGGCGGGCTCGCCCGACCAGTGCCGCACCAGGGTCGTGAGCAGCGCGGCCCCGGTGGGGGTCACCAGCTCCGCCTCGATGTCGGGCATCTCGACCGGCACCCCGCGCAGCAGCAGCGTGGTGGCGGGGGCCGGCACCGGGATCAGCCCGTGCTCGGAGCGCACCGCGCCGCGCCCGAGCCGCAGCGGCGAGCTGTACACCTCGGCCACCCCGAGCGCGCGCAGCCCTTCCAGGGTGCCGACCACGTCCACCAGCGCGTCCACCGCCCCCACCTCGTGGAAGTGCACCTGCTCGCGGGTCGAGCCGTGCACCTCGGCCTCGGCGTCCGCGAGGCGCGTGAAGACGGCCAGCGCCCGCGCCCGCACCGCGGCGTCGAGGTCGGCGGCGTCGAGCATCGCGGCGATGTGTCGCAGGTGCCGGTGCGGCTGCTTCCCGTGCGCCTCGACCTCGACCCGCGCGGCGACGAACGGCCCGCGGCGCGCCTCGCCGACGGTGATGCGGACGCCCTCGAGCCGCAGCCGCCCCGGCAGGGCGAGCAGCTCGGCCGCCGGCCAGCCGGCGGAGACCAGGGCGGCGAGGCACATGTCCCCGCTCACGCCCGAGAAGCAGTCGAAGTAGGCGATGCGCATCAGGGGCGATCCCCGCAGGTGTTGATGAGATGGGCGGCGTAGCCGGCGCCGAACCCGTTGTCCACGTTGACCACCGTGACGCCGGCGGCGCACGAGTTCAGCATCGAGAGCAGCGGCGCCAGCCCGCGGAAGTGGGCACCATACCCGACGCTGGTCGGCACGGCGATGAGCGGCCGGTCGGTGAGCCCGCCGACCACGCTGGGGAGCGCCCCCTCGAGGCCGGCGACCACGACCAGCACCCGCGCGCCGCGCAGCGCGCGCCGGTGGGCGAGCAGCCGGTGCAGGCCCGCCACGCCGACGTCGGCCACCAGGTCGGCGCGGCTCCCCAGGGCGCGGGCGGTGAGCAGCGCCTCCTCGGCGACCGGCAGGTCGGCGGTGCCCGCGCACACGACCAGCACGCGCCCCGCGGCCGCCCGCCGCCGCCGGCCCCGCCGGCGGGACGGCGAGTCCACGATCACGACCCGGGCGCGGTCGTGGACCTCGGCGCGCGGGAACGCCGCCGCCAGCGCCGCCCGGCCCGCGTCGTCCACGCGGGTCGCGAGCACGCGCGGGTTGCGGGCGGCCAGCCGGCCGACGATCGCGACCATCTGGCGCGGCGTCTTGCCGAGACCGAACACCACTTCGGGGAACCCGACGCGCAGCGCCCGCTGGTGGTCGAGGGTGGCGAACTCGAGCCGCTCGAAGGGCGCCTCGGTGATGACGCCGGCCGCGCGGGCCGCGGAGAGCGTGCCGCGGCGGACCCGCTCGAGCACCCGCCTCAGCTCATCCGGACGCACCCTGCGCCTCCGCCGGGGACGCCTCCGGCTCGGGCGCCAGCCCGCCGTAGCCGTCGCGTTCCAGTTCCTCGAGGTAGCCGCGCAGCAGGTCGGCGAGCGCCCCGGTGGTGGGCGTGTGGTTCACCTGCTCGCGCACGCGGGCGCTGTGCGGCAGACCCTTGATGTACCACGCCACGTGCTTGCGCATCTCACGGCTCGCGACCGCCTCGCCGAACTCGGCCACCATGAGCCGCAGGTGGCGGATCCCGGCCTCGAGCCGCTGCGACGCGGTGGGCGGCGGCAGCACCTCGCCGCGCTCGTGGAACGCCCGCACGCGCCGGAACACCCACGGGTCGCCGAAGGCGGCGCGCCCGATCATCACCCCGTCGCAGCCGGTCTGCTCGAGCATGCGGCGGGCGTCCTCGCGCGTGCGCACGTCGCCGTTGCCGATCACCGGGATGCGGACCGCCTGCTTGGCGGCGCCGATCATCTCCCAGTGGGCCGCGCCCTCGAACTTCTCGGCCCGGGTGCGGGCGTGGATGGCGACCGCGGCCGCACCGGCGTCCTCGAGCGCCCGCGACACGTCCACCACGTTCTGCGAGGCCCCGTCCCAGCCCAGCCGCACCTTGGCGGTCACCGGCACGGTGCTGGCCGCCGCCATCTCGCGCACGATCCCCTGCAGCAGCGGCACGTTCGTGAGCAGCGCCGCGCCCGCGGAGCGGTTGACCACCTTGCGCACGGGGCAGCCCATGTTGATGTCGATCAGGTCGGGGCGCCGCTCGTCGGGCAGGTCGCACAGCCGCCGCGCGGCCTCGGCCATCACCTCCGGCTTCGAGCCGAACAGCTGGATGCCGATCGGGCGCTCCATGGGGTCGAAGGCGCAGTAGTCGAGCGTGGCCTGGTTGCCGCGCACGAGTCCGTCGGCCGACACCATCTCGGTGTAGACCATCGAGGCGCCCTGCTCGCGCGCGAGCTGGCGGAACGGGGAGTCGCTCACCCCGGCGAGCGGGGCGAGCAGGAACGGCGAGTCGCTGTGGACGTTGCCGATCTTCATCGTCGGGTCCCTGGCTCGATGCTCCGGGGAGCCGGGTCGATGCGCCGGGGGGCCGGGTCGATGCGCCGGGGGGCCGGGTCGATGCGCCGGGGAGCGCCCGGGCGGGGGAGCGGCTCGGCGGCACGCTCGCCGGCGCATCCTGCGCCGGCTCGCTCTTGCTCGGCGAGCTCCGCCATCCCTGGCTCCCGCTCGCCTCCGCGCGGCCGCTGCCGCCGCTCCCCCGCCCGGGCGCTCCCCGGAGCCATGGATGCGGGGGGACCCCCGCGCTTGCCAGGGTCCGTCCGCGCGGAAGGGTCGTCGGGTCTGCCGCCGGCCACTCGAACGGGCGAAGTCTGATACCAGCTCCGGACATCGGCGAAGGTGTCGAAGGGGGTGGCGGGGATGTTCTGGTCGCGGCACCAGGCGAGCAGGTCGCGACGGGCGAGGACCTGGTCGGCGGCGCGGGCGCCGCAGCGGTCCGAGAGGCCGTCGCCGATGAGCACCACGTGGTGGCCGCGCGCCTGCCAGGCGCGCACGAGCGCTCCCTTGCAGTTGCCGCAGCGCCCGCAGCCGCCGGCGGACTCCGGGAACTCGGGGATCACGCGGCCCTCCGCGAACCGCACGGTGTTGGCGCTCCAGGCCAGGTCGGCGAGGCCGGCGCGCTCGAGCAGGTCGCCGACGTAGAAGCCGAGGCCTTCGCTCACCACCGCGACGGCGTCCCCGCGCGCCTGCGCCTCGCGCGCGAACGGCGCGAACGCGGGGTCGAGCGCGAAGCCGCGGGTGAAGGCGAGCGCCTCCTCACGGGTCACCGCGAGCAGGGCGCACTGGGCGGCGGTCAGCTCGCGGTGTCCCATCTCGCCGCGCGTCCAGCGGTCGAGGAACGCACGGCTCTCGGCGACGCCGCCGGGCGAGAAGCGGCGCGCGAACGCGGCGCCGATGTCGGACGGCGAGACGGTGCCGTCGAAGTCGCACAGGAACGCCCGACGCATCGTCAACGGACGGTGGCCGGCTCCCGGCCGGGGGCCGCGGCGGACCCGGCCAGCGCGAACACCTCGCGCGGCGTGCGCGCCCGGCTCAGGACGCGCAGCGCCCGCTCGAACGCCGGGTCGCCCTCGAGCGCCACCCGGATCGCGGCGGTGTCGCCCGCCAGCCGCCGGGCCAGCTCGCGGCGCAGGGCGCGGTCGAGCAGCGGCCGCTCGGCGGCCATCTCGGCGTCCGTGAACGGCACCTTCTCGGCGGCGAGGAACGCGGCGAAGTCCTGCCACAGCGCGGGCGTGAGCGGATCGGTGGCGCGCCAGCCGCGGTGCGTGTTCGCCCAGCGGTTGGCGAACCGGAACGCGTAGCCGCGCCCCTCGACCCGGTTCGTGAGCGGCGGCAGCGTGTCGCGCGCCACCTCGATGTCGGGCAGGATGCCGCCGCCGCCGTAGACCGTGCGCCCGGCCGGGGTGCGGAAGGCGGGGCGGGCGGTGTCCGCGGCCGCCGGGGGGGCCGGGTGTGGCGACGGGGCGTCCGGGGCCTCGTCGTCCCCGGTCACCGCGGCGAGCGGGGCGGGGGCGGCGGCGAGCTTGTGGATCGAGCGGCCGCTCGGGGTGTAGTAGCGGGCGGTCGTGAGCTTGAGCGCGACCGTGCGCTCCCGCAGCGGGAACACGCTCTGCACCGAGCCCTTGCCGAAGGTGGTCTGGCCGATGACCAGCGCGCGGTCGAGATCCTGCAGCGAGCCGGCCACGATCTCCGACGCCGAGGCGCTGGCGCCGTCCACCAGTACGACCATCGGCCAGTCGAGCAGCGGCTGCGTCTCGGAGGCGAAGTAGACGTTGTCCTGCCCGCGCGCGCGTCCGCGGGTCGAGACGATCTTCGTGCCCTGCTTGACGAACTGCTCCGCCACGTCCACCGCCTGGTCGAGCAGGCCGCCCGGGTTCGAGCGCAGGTCGAGCACGAGCCGGTTGGCGCCGGCGGCCTTGAGCCGGTCGAGCGCCGCCCGCACCTCGCCGCGCGAGGTCTCGGAGAAGTTCGCAAGCCGCAGGTAGCCGACCTTGCCGTCCACCACGAACGCGTGACGCACGCTCTTCGTGACGATCTCGCGGCGCTCGATCGAGTACTCGACCTCGCCGTCCTCGCCCTCGCGGCGGATGCTGACCTGGACATGGGTGCCCTGCGGGCCGCGCAGCCGCTGCGCCACCTCGTCGATCGCGAGGCCGGCGGCGCTGCGGCCGTCGATCCGCGTGATGATGTCGCCCGAGCGGATGCCGAGCGTCCACGCCGGGCTGCCCTCGATGGGCGAGATCACGGTCGGGTAGTCGTCGCGGATGCTCACCTCGACGCCGATGCCGCCGAAGCTGCCGTGGGTGGTGGCCTGGAGGTTCGTGTAGGAGCCGGCGTCGAGGAACTGCGAGTAGGGGTCGAGGTCGCGCAGCATCCCCTTCATGGCGCCGCCGATGAGCTTCTCGGGCTCGACCGGGTCGACGTAGTTCTCCTGGATGCGGTGGAGGATCTCCACGAACAGGTCCAGGTTCTGGTACAGGTCGCCGGCGCGTGCGCTGCCGCGCCCGGCCGCCCAGCCGACGCCGAACAGGACCACCAGCACACTGCCCAGCAGGATGCGACGACGGATCACCACGCCTCCCAGCGGCACGCGGACGCCCCGTCGTCCGGCGCGGGCCACGGCGGGCCCGGCCCGGTCACGGGGCGTCGCGGAACGCCCCCCGGGCGGACGGGGGAAGGGCGCCAATATAGCACAGGGGGCGGGCCCGGACCGGCCGCGGGGGCGCGCGCCCGGGGTGGTTATCGGCCCGGGGCAGCCCCTTCGCCAGCGACTCCCTCGCCCCCCGCGGGCCACACCTCGGGGAACACCCGCAGGTGACGCCGGATGAGGCGCGCCTCCCGCCCGTCGGGCGGGTAGGCCCGCAGGCGCGACAGCGCCCGCGCCGCCTGCAGGCTGTCCCCCGCCCGCAGCGCCGCCCCGCCCAGCCCCAGCCACACCAGCGGGTCCTCCGGGGTGCGCTCGGCCAGCACCACGTAGAGCGACTCGGCGCCGCGATGGTCGCCGCCGTACGTGCGGGCGATCGCCAGCATCGTCAGCGCCCGCGGATGGGGGGCGAGCCGCGCCGCGTGGCCGGTGGCCTCGAGCGCCCGGTCCCAGCGCCGCTCGCGGAACGCGCGGTAGGCGAGCGCGTCCCAGAAGCGCGCCCGCTGGTCGTCGGGCCGCGCCGGCGCCTCGAGCGCCAGCGCGCGGGCGCGGTCGAGGCCGCGCTCCGGGTGATGGAAGAGGAGCAGCCACTGGAGCGCCGGCATCGCCACCGCGGCGATGAGCGGCGCCGCGAGCCAGCGCGGCAACGCGCCGTCCGCGAACCCGGCCCCCAGCGCCCGGGCGGCGAGCAGGGACAGCGCCAGCCCGGCGGGGGCGAACACGTCGAGGTCGCGCACGATCCCCTGGCCGGGATGGACGAACAGCAGCAGCGGGAGCATCGCCGCGGCCGGCAGCGCGACGAGCAGGTCCGCGGCGCCGAACCGCGGGCGCCGCGCCCGGGCGGCGAGCAGCGCGGCCGCCGGCAGCAGCGCGGGGGTGTAGAAGAGCAGCAGGTTGGCGAGGTCGAGCAGGTGGAGCGGCGCCAGCGCCGCCGCCAGCGGCCCGCGCACGCGCGCCGCGGGCGTCATCAGGTGCTGGCCGAGATCGTAGTCGCGCACGATCCCGGCGACGAGCGGGAGCGCGAAGACGGCCGCCGCCGCCGGCAGCGCCATGGCGAGCAGGAACCCGGCGCCCGACGGACCGCGCCCGTCCCGGCGGGCCCGCCACGCGAGCGCGAGGCCCGCGAGCCACAGCGGGATCAGCGCCACCCCCGCGCGATGGGTGAGCAGCGCCGCCCCCACCGCGAGGCCGAGCAGGACGCCCCCGCGCCCGGTGGCGGCGAGGCGCGTGGCGCCGAGCGTGGCCAGCGCGAACAGGGCGCACAGGACGGCCGCCGGCTTGCCGAGCCCGGTGAAGACGACGAGCTGGCCGCCGCGGCGGCCGGTCGCCGCGACCGCCGCCGCCGCCGCGCCGCCCGCACCCCAGCTGCGGGCGAGCGCCAGCGCCGCCGCCGCGCTCGCCCCGGCGGCGAGCGCGCCCAGCACC
>CAZKQE010000145.1:0-7130 GCA_964554725.1 uncultured bacterium | reverse complement strand
GAGCGCCGTCAGCGCCTCGCCCCCGCCCGCCGCGCCGAGCCACAGCACGCGCGCGCGCCGCGCGTCCGGGAACGCCCCGGCCGCCCCGAGGGTGAGCGTGAACGGCCGGTGGCCGGCCGCCGCCTCGCCCGCCGCGGCGATCACGCCGGCCACCGCGTCCGCGTCCAGCTCGCCGAGGAAGCGCAGCGTGTAGTGCAGGTTCTCGTCCCGCACCCACGCCACGTCGTCCCGCCCGTCGCGCAGCTGCTCGACCACCCGCGCCGCGGCGGCGCGGGCGGTCGCGGAGGGGAACACGGCGAGGAACGTGCGCACCGGGCGGGGGTCTCCGCGCTCATCCGCCGAGGCTCGCCTCGAGCGGCAGGCCGGCGAGCGAGCGCCGCATCAGGTCGAGGGCGGTCCGCGCCGCACGCTCGCGGACCGTGGCACGGGTGCCGAGGAAGCGGAACCGCCGCACCGCGCCCCCCTCCGGGGTGGCGATGGCGATGAACACCAGGCCCACCGGCTTCTCCTCGCTGCCGCCCCCGGGCCCGGCGATGCCGGTGATCCCCACTCCCATCTCCACGCGCGCGCGCTCGCGCGCCCCGGCCGCGAGCTGCTCGGCGACCGGCGCGCTCACCGCCCCGTGGGCCTCGAGGTCGGCCGGACGCACGCCGACCAGCTCGGTCTTGGCCGCGTTCGAGTAGGTGACGAAACCGCGTTCGAAGTAGCGCGACGAGCCGGGCACGTCGGTGAGCCGGCGCGCCAGCAGCCCGCCGGTGCAGGATTCCGCGGTCGCCACCCGCCAGCCGCGCCCGGCCAGCGCCTCGCCCACCACCTCCTCGAGCGAGCGGGTGCCCTCGGCGTAGACGACCGCGGCCACCCGCTCGAGCAGCTCGGCGCGGGCGCGGGCCGCCACCTCGCGCACCGGCGCCCCGGCGGGACCGCTCACCGTCACGCGCAGGTCGACCCCGGCGGGGCCCGGCAGGTAGGCGAGGCCCGCTCCCGGCCAGTCCTGCGGCAGCGTCCCGATCCGCTCGTGGAGCTGGCTCTCGAACACCCCGGCGGTGCGCAGGGTGAACGAGGCCACCGCCCGCCCGCTGCGTTCCCGCAGATGGGGCACGACGAACGCGGTGGCGAGCGCGCGCATCTCCTGCGGCACCCCGGGCAGCAGGATGACCGGCTTCCCCTCCTCGCTCAGGAGCAGCCCGGGGGCGGTGCCGAGCGGGTTGGGCCACACGGTCGCCCCGAGCGGCAGCAGCGCCTGGCTCTCCACCGAGGCCGGCAGGGTCCGTCCCGCCCGGCGGCCGCGCTCGCGGATGCTCTCGAGCACGGCGTCGTCGAGCTGGAGCGGCCGGCCCAGCGCCGTCGCCACCGCCTTGCGGGTGATGTCGTCGGGGGTGGGCCCGAGCCCGCCGGTCACGACCACGCCGTCGGCGCGCGCGAGTGCGCGCCGCAGGGCCTCGGCGATCCGGTCGGCGTGGTCGCCCACCGTGCTGTGCCAGCCCACCGGCACGCTCGCCTCCTCGAGCGCCCGCGCGAGGAAGGCGAAGTTGGCGTCGAGGGTGCGACCGGACAGCACCTCGTTGCCGATGGTGATGATCTCGACCTGCATGCGTCGCCCACGGATCGGGACGGGCGGGGATCGCGCGTCCGGTCCGGCAATCTGACGCAGACCGTCCGGCGGCGCAACGCCGCCCGGCGCCGGCGCGCCCGCTGGGGGCCCTGCCCCGACCGCTGCGGGATCCCCCCCACGCGGCCCGGCCGGCCCCTGCCGCACGCCCGTGCGGCCTGCAGGCCCCCATCGTGCGCTTCGCCGGGCCCGGCCGGAAGTGGCGTGCGTCCCGTCGCCCCGCCGCGGGCCGGATTCGCGTTTCGCGGGCCGCCGGGCGGCGCGGGGGCGGCACGCGCGCTGCGATAGGTCCCGGTCGGACGGCGGTCGCGACGACCCCGCGCCATCCAGGAACCCCGGAGGCACCCGATGTCCACCCCGCACGAATCGAAGCGCCGCGTCACCCTGGCGGCGATGGCCCTGGCCCTGATCGCCGGCTGCTCGTCCCTGCCGACCGCGCCCGGACCCGAGATGAACGCGGGGACGGCGGTCGGGGACGAGCGCGGGACCGCGCCGGCCGCCATGGTCGCGCCGCAGTCGGCGACGAGCACGAAGACGATCTACGGGACGATCGGCGGCACGGTCTCGGCCGGCGACTTCACGGTGGTCTTCCCGCCGCTCGCGATCTCGGGCACCGCGACCGTGACCGTCCACCAGGCGGACCTCTCGAAGCCCTACGTGGACCTCGAGATCTCGCCCGCGTCGGCGAACAAGTTCCGCCTCCCGGTGACCCTGGTCGCCAACGCCGCGCGCATGGACGACGGGCTGCTCAAGGTCGCCTACCTCAGCTGGTACAACCCGAAGACGCGCCGCTGGGAGAAGGTGCTGACGTCGAGTGTGAACCTCGTCAATCGCACCGTGCTCGCGGAGCTCCGGCACTTCTCCAAGTACCGGGTCGAGTCGGGCGGCAAGGCGGGCTGGTGAACGGTTCCTCCTCCGGGGGGGAGGACCGGCGGGCCGGGACGATGTCTGTCCCGGCCCGCGAATGTTCCCTCAGGGCGCCCAGCCCTGGGAGCGGGCCACCCACCAGCCGAGGTGGAACACCCCGCAGGCGGTGAGCCCGGCGATGACGTCGTCCGCGACCACGCCCATCCCGCCCGCGAGCGATTGCACCTGGCGGGCGCCCAGCGGCTTCCACACGTCGAAGATGCGGAACAGCAGGAACGAGAGGATGAAGGCGAGGATCGTGTGGGGGACGAACAGCAGGGCGATGCTCTGGCCCACCGCCTCGTCGATGACGATCGGCCGGGCGTCGTGCCCCAGGTCCTTCTCGGCCTCGCCCGCGGCCCACACGGCCACCACGGTGCCGACGCCGAGCAGCGCCAGCGCCTCGCCGAGGCCCGGGGCGGGGATGAACCAGCCGGCCAGCGCCACCACCGCGCTGCCCGCCGTCGCCGGCGCGACCGGGGCGTAGCCGACCGGGCCGAAGGTGGCGACCGCCTGCAGGGCGCGCCTCACGTGCGGGGGGTCACCAGGGTGGAGGCGACGGCCGCACCGGCGGCCGCGGGGCGCTCGGGGCCGCTCGCGAGACGCGCGAGCACCGCCTTGCACACCGCGCGCAGCGTCTCGGCGACGCCGCGGCCCTCGCTCGCCACCGCCTCGAACTCGGGGGCGCCGCCGGGGTTGAGCGCGGCGCGCAGGCGCTCCACCGGCACCGCGGCGGCGACGTCGCGCTTGTTGTACTGGAACACCCACGGCAGCCGCCGCAGCTGCTCGGCCGGGAGCCCGAGCGTGACCAGGTGGGTGCCGAGGTCGGCGAGCGACTCGCGGTTGGCGTCCTCCCGGGCGGGGTGCGAATCGGCGACGAAGACGATGCCGTCGAGACCCTGCAGCACCGCGCGGCGCGAGAGGCGGTAGTAGACCTGCCCCGGCACGGTGTAGAGGTGGAAGCGGGTGGTCAGGCCGCCGATCTGCCCCAGCTCGATGGGCAGGAAGTCGAAGAACAGCGTGCGCTCGTGGTCGGTCGCGATCGAGACCAGCCGCCCGCGGCGCTCCGGCGGCAACCGGTCATGCAGGCGCCGCAGGTTGGTGGTCTTCCCACACAGCCCCGGCCCGTAGTAGACGACCTTGAAATGGATCTCGCGCGCCCGATGGTTGATGAGCGCCATCCCCGCCCCCGGCTCGTGTGCGACCGCTTCGGCAGGGCGGCGTCAGTCGCCGAACAGGGCGTCCACTTCGCGCCCCGCGGCGGCCGCGAAGTCGCTGGTGTCGCGACCGGCCTCCACCAGCCCGACCTTCTCGAACAGCCCCTGGAACACCCCGTCCAGCTCCCGCGCCGCCCGGCCGGCCCGTAACCTCACCAGGCCCAGCGTACTACGCCGGTCGAACACGGTGCACATGATGACCCTCCCCGCGAGCAGGCAGGAGTACACGGAACGGGTACGGCCCTCGTTCACGACCGCCTCGATGGCGTCCTCGCCCAGCAGCTGGGAGACCTCGGCGTTGGCCGTGAAGTCGGCCGCGACCAGGCTGGCGAACGCGGTGGCGTCGAAGTCGGCGCTCCGCCCGGAGGTGGTGATGAGCTGGCCGGAGCGGTCGATGAGGTGCACCGAGAGCGCGTTGGTCTTCTCCAGCAGCGTCTCGAGCACCCGGTCGATGGCCTGGAAGTCGTTTTCGAACAGAGTCCATTGTGGCATGACACCTCCCGCTCGCCGACAGAGCGAGGGTCATCGGTCAGACTCCGTGGCACGTCCCTGTTCCGGGCGGAACCGTTACCATGCCGTCACTTGGCTGGCAACCCCAATCTCGGGCCCGGGTCGGTCCGCCCAGCGGGCGCGCGAGAACCCCCGGCGCGGGACGCCGGAGGGCGGGGAGCCGATCGTCCGGCGGCTCAGCCGAAGATCGGGTGGAGGACCTTCTCCCAGAGGTCGAGCGGCCACACTGCGACCTGGCGCCCGAGGACCTGGGCGACGTCCAGCGCCTTCGCCATCCCGGTCGAGGGACCGGCGGCCGCCACCAGCGCCGAGGGGGCGCCGGTCACGGCCGAGTGGACGTTGGTGATGAAACACCACAGCAGGCCGAACACCAGATAGTTACGGATCCAGGTACCCACGCCACCTCGCTCCATCGGTTCAGCTCTCGACGACGCCGGATGCCGGGGTCGCGGGCGCCCTCCGCACGCCTCCATGCGCCATCCCGACGTCGTGCTCGTCCTCGATCTCGCCCACGATCTCCTCCAGGACGTCCTCGAGCGTCACGATGCCGAGGAACTTCCCGGCGGGGTCGCGGACCACCGCCATGGGGCGCTTCTCCCGGCGGAAGAGCAGCAAGAGCCGCGCCAGCGAGACGTCGGGGGAGACGAAGAGCGGCGGGTACATGGCGTCCATCAGGATGACGAGGCCCCGGAGGCTGAAGAGGTGGAACAGGTCCTTCGTGTTGACCACCCCGACGATGTTGTCGGGCGAGTCCTCCCAGACCGGCATCCGGGTGTGGGCGGACTCCCGTGCGGTGGCGAGGATCTCCTCCTCGGAGGCCAGCACCGAGAGCACCACCACCTTGTCGCGCGGCACCATGATCTCCTGGACCGTCTTCTCCGACAGCTCGAACACGTTGCGCGCGTAGCTCGCCTCGTCGGGCGTGATCGCCCCGGCCGCCTTGGTCTCCTCGAGCAGCATGGTCAGCTCGTCCACCGAGTGGACCAGGTGCCGCTGGCTCACCGGCGGCAGCCGCAGCGCCCGCACCACCCAGTTGCCGGCCCCGTTCATGACGTGGATGAACGGGCGGAACACCCGCCCGAAGGCGAGCAGCGGCCCCGCCACGACCAGCGCCACGTCCTCGGCCCGCTCGAGCGCGATCGCCTTGGGGGCCAGCTCGCCGAGCACGACGTGCATGAAGGTGATGCCGAGGAAGGCCACGGCGACCGCGGCCGTGTGGGTCGCGGCGTCGCTCCACCAGGCCGGCATCCCCGCGAACAGCGGCTCGATCAGGTGGGCCAGGGTGGGCTCGCCCACCCAGCCGAGGGCGAGGCTCGCGAAGGTGATGCCGAGCTGGGTGGCGGCGATCGCGTCGTCGAGGTTCTCGACCGCGTGGCGCACGGCCGGGGCGCCGAACTTCCGCTCCTCGATCAGCTCCTCGACCCGCGTCCAGCGGACCGTGACCAACGAGAACTCGGCGGCAACGAAGAACGCGTTGAGCGCGACCAGCAGCGGGACCGAGAGCAGCCCGAGGATGTCGATGAGGACGGAGAGCATGAGGGCGGCCGCCGCCTACTCGACCTCGCGCCGCCCCTCGAGCGCGCGCGCCAGCGTGACCTGGTCGGAGTACTCGAGGTCGGAGCCCATCGGCACCCCGCGGGCGATGCGGGTGACCCTGACCCCGAGCGGCGCCAGCAGCCGGGACAGGTAGAGCGCGGTCGCCTCCCCGCCCACGTTCGGGTTGGTGGCCAGGATGACCTCGGTCACCGCGCCGCCGCGCAGGCGCTCGAGCAGCGGGGCGATGCGCAGGTCGTCGGGCTGGATCCCGTCGAGCGGCGAGAGGGCGCCGCCCAGCACGTGGTAGCGCCCGCGGAACGACCCGGTGCGCTCGAACGCCATCACGTCCCCCGGCTGCTCGACGACGCAGATGAGGCTGCCGTCGCGCTGCGGGTCGGCGCACAGCCGGCAGGGGTCCTCGTCGCTGAAGTTGCCGCACGCGCCGCACAGCCCCACCCGCTCCTTCACCGCGCGGATCGCGTCGGCGAGCCGCAGGCTGTCGTCCTTCGACGCGCGCAGGATGTGGAGCGCCAGACGCTGGGCGGTCTTCTGCCCGATGCTGGGCAGCTTGGCCAGCTCTTCCACCAGGAGTTCGAGGTACTTCGAGCTGTACATGGGGGCGCGCTCCGCGGGGGGAAGGCCGGCTCAGAACGGGAGGTTCAAGCCGCCGGTGAGCTTGCCCATCGTCTCCTGGGCGCGCGCCTGGGAGGTGCGCTGCGCCTCGCCGATCGCGGTCAGGATGAGGTCCTCGAGCAGCGTCGGGTCCTTCTCCTGCAGCGCCTCGGGGCTCAGGGTCAGCGACTTCAGCATCTGCCGGCCGTCGACCACCGCGCGCACCATGCCGCCGCCGGCGCTCGACTCGAACCGCTCCTCGGCCAGCTTCGCCTCCATCTCGGCCATCTGCTTCTGCACCTTCTGGGCCTGCTTGACGAGGTCCCCGAAGCTCTTCATCCGCGCGTCCTCCCCGGTGTCTCCGGCCTCGGCTCGACGACCTCCCCCTCGCACCACGCGATCGCGCGGTCGATGAGCGGTCCGACGTCGGCGGCGGCCGGCCGCGCCGGCGCCCCGCCCTCGGGCGGCACGCAGCGCACGACCAGCGGGCGCCCGAACGCGCGCTCGACCTCGGCGGCGATGATCGCGCGGTTCTCCTTCTCGTCCACCACCGCGCGGTGGAGGTCGTCCATCGCCAGCACCAGGTGGGTCGCGGACGCGCCGTCGAATCGGCAGGCTTGCAGGAATGCCCCCAGCATGCGCTTCCTCGCGTTGACCCCCGCCACCGCCGCCTGCCACGCGGCGCCCGCGGCGGGATCCCCCGCCGCCGCCGGTCCCGGCGGATCGAGGGTCGCGGTCGC
>CAZKQE010000144.1:0-7135 GCA_964554725.1 uncultured bacterium | reverse complement strand
GGCGCCGCCCGGGCGGCCGGGGCGAGCGGCGCCGGCGCGCGCGCCGCGGCGGCTGCGTCCGCCGGGCCCACCTGGTGCCGCAACACGCTCTGGAACTCGATCTCGCGCTCGACCGCGCGCACGTGCTCGATCGTGACCGCGCGCGAGTCCTCGACGAACGCGTTGAGCAGCGACTGGCCGGCGACGACGTTGATCTCCCGCGGGATGCCGTTCGTGATGCGGAAGATCTCGACGCAGGTGGCGGAGGGGAACAGCTCCTCGGCGTTGCCGCCGGCGACCGAGACGCGATGGTGGATGTAGCGCGCGGTCTCGGTGCCGCTCAGGGGCAGGATGCGGTAGTGGATGCCGATGCGCTGGCGGAGCTGGCGCAGTTCCTTCTGCGCGAGCTTGATCTCGAGCTCGGGCTGGCCGACCAGGAAGATCTGCAGCAGGTACTCGCCGCCCACCTCGAGGTTCGAGAGCAGGCGGATCTCCTCGAGCAGCTCGCGGTCCAGGTTCTGCGCCTCGTCCACCAGCAGGATCGCCAGCTCGCCGCGGCCGCGGATGTCGGTGAGCTGCTTCTGCAGCTCGACCAGCGCGTGCGGCTTGCTGATCGGGGCGCTGAGCGAGAGCCCGAAGCGCAGGCAGATCTCCTCGAGCAGCTCGCCGCGGGTGAGGGCCGAGTTCGTGATCAGCGCGACCACCGCCCGCGAGCCCCACTCGGCGAGCGCGTCGTAGACGGCGGTGGTCTTGCCGGTCCCCACCTCGCCGGTGATGAGCACGAACGGCTCCCGGTTCTGGATGCCGTAGCGGAGGTGCGCGAGCGCCTCCTGATGCTCTCGGCTCGGGAACAGGTACTTGGGGTTGTGACCGGCGAGGAACGGGTTCTCGCGCAGGCCGAGCGGCTTCTCGAACATCACTGGTCCGATCCGTGTGGGACGCTTCCGGCGTGACCCGGGGGTGCCGGAGGGTTATCGGCAGGGCGGGGCCGCGCCCTTACCGCGTGCCGGTCGCGCCCGCGGCGTCAGCCGCGCTCGGCGGGCAGCAGCTCGCCGATCGAGAACAGGGGCGTGAACGGATAGCCGCGCTGCTGGAAGATCTGGCTCGCGCCCTGCTCGCGATCGACCACCGCGAGCACCCGCACGACCTCGGCCCGGTACGACTCGGCGGCCTCGGCGGCGATCAGGGCGCTCTCGCCGCTGGTGATGACGTCGTCGAGGATCGCCACCCGCTTGTGGCCGGCCAGGTTGCCCTCGACCTGCCCGCGCAGCCCGTGGTCCTTGGTGGTGCGGCGCACCAGGAACCCCTCGAGCGGGCGGCCGGCGGCGGCCGAGTGGAGCATCACGCCGGCCACCAGCGGGTCGGCGCCCAGCGTCAGCCCGCCGATCGCGGTGACGTTGTCCGCCTGCAGCATCTCGAAGAACAGCTCCGAGACGAGCCGCAGCCCCTGGGGATGGAGGCTGGTCTTGCGGACGTCGATGTAATAGTTGGAGGTGGCTCCGGAGCTGAGGACGAACTCGCCGAACCGCATCGAACGGTTGAGCAGCATCTGGCGCAGTTGATCGCGATGGGTTGGATCCATGAGGTCCTTCGGTAGGGCCGGGGAGGCTCGCGCCGGGACGCGGGCGGAGCGAAGTCAGAGCTCGAAGTTTCCCGCGACGGGGGTGGCAAGTCAAGCCGCCCGGGCCTTGACCGGCGCCCGCGCGGGGGCCTACACTCGCCGAGCAGCGACCGGCGCGCCCGCCTCACGCCCGGTCGCTTCATCATCTTCCGCCCATGCGTCTCTCCCTGCTCCTCCTCGTGCTCGCCCTGGCCCCGGCGCGGGCCGGGGCGGCGCTCGACCGCGACCTGCCGCTGCGGGCGCCGGGGGTGGCCGGTGCGTCCGCCGGGCCGGCGTGGCGGGGCGACCTGGTCGAGCTGCGCCTCTCACCCGCCGCGGCGCGCGCCGCCAACGGGGGGGTGACGGGGCGCGCCCGCTCCCCGGTGCTCGGCGTCGCGGCGCTGGACCGCGTCGCCGCCCGGCTCGGCGGGGTCGCCTTCGAGCCCCTGTTCCCGGCCGAGACGGCGCCGCCGCCGGGCTCGGCCGAGCCCGACTTCACCTCCTTCTACGTCGCCCACCTGCCCGCGGGCGCGGCGCTCGCGGAGGCGCTCGAGCGCTTCGCCGCCCTGCCCGAGGTGCTCGCCGCGCATCCGATCGCCATCCTGCCGGTGGACGCGATCCCGAACGACTCGCTGTGGAGCGTCTCGACCTGGTTCTTCCAGCCCGCGAACCGGCGCGACGTGCACGCCCCGGAGGCCTGGGACGTGACCTTCGGCGACACGGCGGTCGTGGTCGCGATCCTCGACACCGGGGTGCTCGCCCACCACCCGGACCTGGGCGGGGTGGTCGCCGGGCTGCCGGGCCAGATCTGGACCAACCGGGTCGAGGCGGCCGGCGTGCCGGGGGTGGACGACGACGGGAACGGCTACGTGGACGACGTCCACGGCTGGGACTTCGTCACCGCGGCCCCCGACGGCCTGCCGGGCGAGGACGCCGACGTCGAGGACGCCGATCCGAGCGACTTCGTCGGCCATGGCACGGCGGTGGCGGGACTGGTCGGCGCGCTGACCGACAACGGCATCGGCGTCGCCGGGCTCGCGCGCCGGGTGCGGCTGATGCCGCTGCGCATGGGCTGGGCCTCCGGATTCAGCCCCGGCGGCGAGGTGCAGATGAACTTCGCCGCGCGGGCGATCCGCTATGCGACCCGCATGGGCGCCAGCGTGATCAACTGCTCGTGGGCGAGCGCCAACACCGACGGGATCGCCGCCGCCGTGACGGCGGCGGTGGCGGCGGGGATCACGGTGGTGAGCGCGGCGGGGAACAGCAACCCGTTCCGCTACCTGGCCGAGCGCGACGACGTGCTGAGCGTCGCCGCGGTGGACTCGAACGACGTGGTCGCCGCGTTCTCGAACCGCGGTCCGTTCGTGGACCTGTCGGCCCCGGGGGTCGCGATCCGCAGCACCTGGAGCGCGCAGTACGCGCCCGCCTATTCGAACCCGCTCAACGGCACCTCGTTCTCGGCGCCGCTGGTCGCCGGGGCGGCGGCGCTGCTCCAGGCGCGCGAGCGCCCGCCGCTCGCGGCGCGCCCGCTCACGCCGCGCGGCGTGCAGCTGCGTCTCATGGAGACCGCCGACGCCATCGCCGCGGAGAACCCGTCGCTGGCCGGCGAGTTCGGGGCCGGCCGGCTCAACGCCTTCCGGGCGCTCACGGAGACCTCGGGCTCGCGCGCGACCCGCATGCGCGCGCGCAGCGTCGGCGCGCCGGTGCTGTACGCGGGCGGCGGCGTCCTCCGCGTCGCCACGCTCACGAACAACCGCCGGCTGATCGAGCTCGACCCGGCGACCGGGGACACGCTGTCGAACGTGGGCACGGTCGGCCTGCCGGTGGGTTCGCTCGCGGCCGCCCACCTCGGCGAGGGCATCGGGACCGGGTTCTTCTACGCGACGTTCGGCGACGGCGTGTTCGGGGTCGGCGCGGGCGGCGTCCCGCTCCCGGGAGACTGGCCGCAGAACGCCGGCGTGCTGATGAGCGACCCGGCGATCGGCGACCTCGACGGCGACGGCACGCTCGAGGTCGTGTGTGTCGGTCTCGACGGACAGGTGTGGGCGTGGCACGCCGACGGGAGCCCCGTGGACGGCTACCCGGTGTCCGTCGGGACCTCGGCGGGCGCGCCCGCCGCGCTCTCGGACCTGGACGGCGTCCCCGGCGTCGAGGTGGTGGTGGTCGGCGACTCCCGCGTGCACGTCTTCGGCGCCGGCGGCGCCCTGCTCCCGGGATGGCCGGTCGCGCTCGCGTCCGGCGCGCGCGCGCCGGTCGTCGGACAGATCGGCTCCTATCCGACGCCGACCGTGGTCGTGGTCGCCAACAGTCAGCTCTACGCGTTCGCCCCGGACGGCAGCGCCCGCAACGGGTTCCCGGTCGTGCTCTCGGGGGCGCCCGGTCAGGATCCGGCGCTCGCCGACCTCGACGGCGACGGCCGCGACGACATCGTGCTGGCGATGAGCGGGCCGGCGCGGATCGAGGTGCGCGGGAACCAGGGCCAGAGCCTGACCGCCCTCAACTGGCCGCGGCCGCTCACCGCGCCGGCGCTCTCGCCGCCGGTGCTGGGCGAGCTGTCCGCCGGCTCGCCGGGGCCGGAGATCCTCCTCCTGCGCGGCGGCGCGCTGCTCGGGCTCGAGCGGGACGGCGACTCGCTGGCGACCTTCCCGAAGCCGGGCGGCGCCGGGTCGCAGCCGACGCTCGGCCAGGCGGACGCCGATGCGGCCCTCGAGGTGGTCGCCGGCACCGGGACCGACTCGCTCTTCTACATCTATGACGCCGGGGCGGGCTCGCGCGCCGACGGGTCCCACCCGTGGCCGACCGCGCGCGCCAACTTCGCCCGCACCGGCAGCCGGACCTACGCGCCGCCGGTGGTGAGCGTCACGCCGGGCCGGGTCGCCGACCTGCGCGTGACGGCGCGGACCGACTCCTCGGTCTCGCTGGCCTGGACCGCGACCGGGGACGACGGCGCCGTCGGGCGGCCCGACCGCTACGCGGTGCGGGCGGCGACGTCGCCGCTCGACGAAGCGGGGTTCACCCAGGCCCCCTTCGGCTGGGTGAAGGCGGCGACGACGGACGCGGGCGGCACCGAGACGCTGGTGTTCCCCGGGTTCGCGCCGGCGACGCGCTACTGGTTCGCCGTCAAGGCGGTGGACCGCGCCGGCAACGTGTCCCCGCTCTCGAACGTGGTCGAGGTCCGCACCGAGGTCGGCGGGCCCCTCACCGGGCGGCCGGGGATCGCGATCGAGGTGCGCGAGCGCCCGGCCCGCGGCACGGCCGAGCTCTACTGGCAGGGCTCACCCGACGGCGAGGGGACGCGGCAGCTCATCCGGCTGTTCGACGCCACCGGGCGCCAGGTCCGCGTGCTCGACGTGGGACCGGCGCCCGGCGGGCGGCAGACATGGGACGGCCGGGATGCGGAGGGTCGCTCCGTC
Source organism: uncultured bacterium (assembly GCA_964554725.1). Classification (GTDB taxonomy): domain Bacteria; phylum Eisenbacteria; class RBG-16-71-46; order RBG-16-71-46; family RBG-16-71-46; genus WS-11. Next base: position 2,143 of record CAZKQE010000144.1, on the reverse strand, counting down.
CCGGCCGGCCTCTATTTCGCGCGTCTGCTCAGCGGCTCCCTCCACACCCAGACACGCTTCGTGCTCCTTCCATGAAGCACCCGCGGGGCTCTCGCCCCGCGTCCCGCGGACTACTCGGTCTCGTACGGATCCTTGCCGCCGCTGCCGCTGGGGGCCGGGATCAGGATGTTGGCGGTCGCCGAGAACGCGCTCCAGTTGCCGGCGCCGTCCACCGCGCGGACGCGGTAGGCGGACTCGACCGACTCGATGACGCTCGGCAGGCGGAAGATCGGGTTCACCGAGACGGCGTCGTCGGCGGGCACAAAGTCGTTGCCGCCGCCCGGCACCGACGAGTACACATACACCTGGTAGCCGAACACGTCGGGCGCAGGGCTCGCGTCCCACACGAGGATCGGGTGGCCGGAAGCGTCGTTGGAGAGCGAGAGGTTCTCCGGCGCCGGCGGCGGCGTGGTGTCGAGATACGACGTGGACGGTGCGAACGGGTTGCCGGTGTCACCGCAGCCCGCGAGCATCGCGATCACGGCGAGTCCGGCCACACACAGGTGGAGCGAACGGGGAACCTTCACAAGCATCTCCTTGCGCTTGGCGTTCATCCATCGTGGACCCCGCAGGGCCCGGTGGGGGAGAAGGCGCAGCCGGATTCAGCAATCGCAGTGCCAGTCCCCTCCCGCCCGCCAAGGAGCGAAGTTCCGTGACCTTGCGATCACCGTCGCCGGGCCGCGTCCCCCACGGGACCGCCCGGTTTGCAAAATGGTCGCGCCGGATGCAATGGGCGGCCGCCGCTGGGTCGCGCCGCGCAGGGGCGCGCGCCGCCGCGTGGGTGCTGCTGCTCGGCGTCGCCACGGCCGCTCCCGCGCCGGCGTCGGCGGCGGAGGCGACGGGCGACGCACCGCCCCCGTTCGAGGCGCCGTTCCCGCACCCGCCGCTCCCCCCGCCGCTGGTGCTGAACGGCGGGTTCGCGGAGTACCGCTCGAACCACTTCCACGCCGGGCTCGACCTCGGGACCGGACGCCGCACGGGGGTGCCGGTGCGCGCGCCGGCCGCCGGCTGGGTGGAGCGCGTGCGCGCCTCGGGGGTCGGCTACGGCCGCTCGATCTACCTGCACACCGACGACGGCCGCCTGCTGGTGTTCGCCCACCTCGACGCGTACGCGGAGCCGCTGGCGGGGTTCGTCGCCGCGGCGCAGGAGTCCACCGGCCAGTACGAGCAGGACCTGTGGCCCGAGCGCGGTCGCTTCCGCTTCGCGGCCGGCGAGCGGATCGCCTGGAGCGGCGAGAGCGGCTCGGGCGGACCGCACCTCCACCTCGAGGTGCGGCGCGGGGACATGGCCTACCACCCGCTGCGGGCCGGGATGGCGATCCCCGACACCTCGCCGCCCACGCTCGCGAGCGTGACGCTCGAGCCGCTGGACGGGGCGAGCTTCGTCGCCGGCAGCGCAGCACCGGTCACGGTGGCGCTCGGCGCACGGCCCGACACCGTGCGCATGGTGGGCCGGGCGCGCGCGGTGGTGGCGGCCCGCGACGGTGTCTGGAGCGGCGTGGACCGGATGGTGCCGTGGTCGGTCGCGCTCGCGTTCGACGGCATCGAGGTCGAGTGCCGCTTCGACAGCGTCTCGTGGGCCGGCGACATGGCCGACAGCGACCACCTCTACGACTCGGGCCGCGTGGTGGGGGAGCGCGGCCTGATGCTGTGGGCGGCGGGCGGGTTCCGGCCGCGCGTGCTGCGCACCCGCACCCCGGCCGGCGAGGACGCGGGCACACTGGTCGTGCGCCCGGGGGACCCGCCGCGCGCGCTGCGCCTCGCGGCGCGCGACCTGGGGGGGAACCTCACGGAGCGGACGCTGGTGCTGGCGCCGCCTGCGGCCGGCGCGGGCGGCGCCGACAGCGCGCGCGCGGGGGGGCGGGCGCTTCCCGACTCCGCGCGCTGGTTCGAGCTGGCGGTGCTGCCCGGCGACCACCTGCGCGTCACCTTCCGCGGCGCCCCGCCCGGCAGCCGCGGGGTGACGATCGGCGGGCGCCCGGCCTCGCTGCGCGAGGGCGACTGGACGGTGGTGATGGCGCTGCCCCCGGGGGGCCCGGACGGCGCGCTGGCGGTGCCGTGCGCGGGCCGCGACGCGGCCGGACGGCCGTGGGTCCGCGCGCTG
>CAZKQE010000143.1:0-7162 GCA_964554725.1 uncultured bacterium | reverse complement strand
GACGCCGCCGCCGTGCGCGACTGGCTCGCGCGCGGCCGGCTGGGTCGCTCGCTCCACGCCGTGATGGCCTACCCGGCCGAGGGGGTCGGCGCCGAGATCGCGCGGATCCTGCAGACCGAGTGGGCGGGCGTCGCGCTCGACGTGGAGCTGCGGCCGCTGCGGCGGGCGGCGATGGCGGCCGAGGCGTTCCGGCGCGGGGGTGCGCAGCTCCTGCTGGTCGAGTCGCAGCCGCCGCTGGACGACCCGGTGGCCGAGCTCGCCACCCTGGTCCAGCCGCGCTCCGGGCCGCCGGTCGGGAGCTTCCGCACCGGCTGGACGACGCGCGAGTTCGACCGCTGGATCGGCCCCCAGCCCCCGCCGACCCCGCTCGACGCCGAGCTGGCCGCCCGGCGGCTGGGGGAGGAGCTGGCGGCGCTGCCGCTGGCGCGCCTGCCCTGGCTGTGGGTGGAGCGGACGGGGGTCCCGGCGATCGGCCGACACCCCCGATTCGGGCCCCAGATCGCCGCCCGCGGCGGGGCGCCCGGAGGCGGTCACTAAACCCGTTGACCGGGGGCTCGCGGCTCCCGTATCGTTGGAATCTCACGAAGGTTCCGGGCTCGGGGCCCGCCGGCCGTGGCCATTCCGGTCGCGGCGCCGGGCACCTGCTCCCGTGAGACTCGCGCCGCGCGACCCGCAGCCCGCCGCCGAACGTGCCGCATCCCATTGGAGTCCCGCGCATGACCTCGCACCTTCGCCCGCTCGCGCTGCTCCCGCTGCTGCTCCTGCTCCCGGCCCCGCCCGCGTCGGGAGCCCCGCCCATCGAGCGCGAGTTCCGCTTCTCCGCCGACCGGTTCTCGGTGGTCGAGCGGGGCGGCGAGGCGGTGGTCGGGATGACCGGCTCGACCCGCGAGGACCGTCCCGGCCACCCCGACCTGCCGGTGCTGGGCGAGCTGATCGAGCTCCCGCCCGGGATGCGCGTCACCGGCCTCGAGGTGATCTCCGCCGGCACCGCTCCGCTCGGCGCGCGCGTCCTGGTCCCGGCCGCGGTGCGGGCGAAGCCGGGCCTGGGGCCGGTCGAGCGGACCGCACCGGATCCCGCGATCTACGGCCGGGCCGGCTTCCTCCCGACCTCCTCGCTGGTCGAGGTCGGCCATCAGGGCTCGATGCGCGGCCGCAACATGGCGGCGCTGCGCGTGCGTCCGGTGCGCTGGGACGCGGCCAGCGGGCGGCTCGAGCGCGTGGAGCGGCTCCGCGTGCGGCTCACGCTGGAGCCGTTCGTCGATCCCGACGTGGTGCCGCGCGAACGGATCGTCCCCGAGTGGGAGGTCGACCGACCGTTCCTCACCCCGGGCCCCAGCGGCCTCGCCGGCGACCGCCGGCCGGCGGAGCCCTTCAAGCCGACCCAGATCCCCTCGGTCCTGGGCAGCCCGGTCGCCTACGTCATCGTCACCACCGACGCGCTCGCGGCGGAGTTCCAGCGGCTCGCCGACTGGAAGACCCAGAGCGGCGTCCCGGCGGTCGTGCGCACGCTCAGCTTCGTGCGCCAGCAGTACCCGTTCGGCACCGACGACGCCGACCGCATCCGCCAGTTCATCCGGGACGCTTACGGCCGCTGGGGCACGAAGTGGGTGCTGCTGGGCGGCGACACCGACGTCATCCCGCACCGGAACATCTACACCACGTTCTTCGGCGGCGAGACCATCCCGTGCGACATGTACTTCTCCTGTCTCGACGGCAACTGGAACGCCGACGGCGACAGCACCTACGGGGAGGGCTACGTCACCGGTCAGAACCAGGGCGACTGGTCCGACATGCTGCCCGAGGTCTACGTGGGGCGGGCGCCGGTGGTCAGCGTCGGCGACGTGCAGCAGTTCGTGAACAAGAACTTCCAGTACACGCGCACGCCGGTCGGCGACTACGAGCACCAGACGCTGTTCTTCGCCGAGGTGCTGTTCCCGCAGACGTGGCTCCCCGGCATGGCGACGTCGCTCGACGGCGCCGAGCTGGTGGAGGAGGTCCTGCAGTACCTCGACGCGAACCCGGCCCTGCGCTACGCGCGCCTGTACGAGAACCACCTCGATCCGCGCTGGGACCCGGGCGCCCTGCTCGAGACCCGGCAGGCGGTGCTCGACTCGCTGAGCGTGGGCTACAACATGGGGGTCCACGTCGGGCACGGCTACCGCAACGTCATGTCCTGCGGCGACGCCACGATCGAGAACGCCGACGTGCTGGCGCTCACGAACGGCAACCGGCTCTCGAACCTCTACGCCATCGACTGCACCTCGAACGCGATCGACTTCCCCTGCGTCGGGGAGGCGTTCCTCAAGGCGCCGAACGGCGGCGCCGTGACGAACATCGGCTCGACCCGCTTCGACTTCCCGCACGCGGGTCGCGCGTTCCAGAAGGAGTACTTCCGGGTGATGTTCGACGACAGCCTCACCGCCGTCGGCGAGGTGCAGGCGCGGCAGAAGCTCCCGTTCGCGGCCTACTCGGTGAGCGACAACATCAACCGCTGGACCTCGACGACGCTGCTGATGCTGGGCGACCCGGAACTGCGCCAGTGGACCGGCACCCCGCGCACGCTCTCGGTGGTCCGGCCGCCTTCCTACGCGCTGAGCGACACCAGCATGGCGGTCAACGTGACCACGGGCGGCAACCCGGTGGCGGGCGCGCGGGTGACGATCTACAAGCCCGGCGACGACTACCGGACCGCCGTCACCGACGTCGCCGGCAACGCGACGGTCGAGTTCCGCCCGGGGTCCACCGGCACCTTCTACCTCACCGTCACCGGCTTCGACTGCCGCCCGGTGCAGGACACGCTCACGGTCGGCTCCGCCACGCCGGCCGTGATCGCCGACCTGGCGCCGGCCATCGACGACGACAACCTCGGCGGCACGCTCGGGAACGGCAACGGCATCTGGGACGCCGGCGAGGTCATCGACCTGCAGATCCCCCTGATCAACCGGGGCGGCTCGACCGCCACCGCGGTGAACGGCGTCGTGAGCACGACCGACGGGCTGGTGAGCGTGATCGACCCCGACGTCGCCTACGGCACGCTGGCGCCGTCGGCCTCGGCGAACGGCACCGGCGCCTACCGCCTGAGCGTCCCCCACACCTGCCCGGACCAGCGTGAGGTGCCGCTGCGGGTCGACATCGTCGACGGCGAGGGCCGGCACTTCGTCCATCGGCTCTCGCTCACGGTCCATGCCCCCGAGCCGCGCCACTTCTCCCACGTGATCGTCGACGCGCCCGGCAACGGGAACGGCGTGCCCGAGGCGGGGGAGACGGTGAGCCTGCAGCTGCGGCTGCGCAATCTCGGCAGCGGGATCGGCGGCGGCGTGACGGCGATCCTGCGCAACTACGACGGCATGGCGACGGTGACCGACAGCACCTCGAGCTTCGGCGACATCGCCCCCGCGCAGGAGGTCCTCGGCGACCCGTTCGTGTTCACGGTCGGGAGCACCGCCGCGAAGCTCGAGGTGCGGGTCGCGGACGGGTACGGCCTGCTCTACACCCAGACGATCGACCTCGTGCGCCCCCTGACCCCGACCGCGCTCGCCGCGGTCGGCAGTCAGAGCTCGATCTCGCTCAGCTGGGCGCGCAGCGGGGCGGCCGACCTGATCGGCTACAACCTCTACCGCAGCAACGCGTCCGGCGGCCCGTTCGCGAGGATCACGCCGGTCCCCACGGACCGGACGTCCTACTATCGCGACGAGGGTCTGCTGCCGCTCACCCGCTACTACTACACGGTGACGGCGGTGGACAGCTCGGGGAACGAGTCGCCGCAGTCCGCGGTCACCAACTCGAGCACGAACCCGCCCCACCACGACCTGTTCCCGGTCGAGATGCGGCGCGCGACGCCGGCGCCGGTCGCGATCGACTTCGTCTACCAGTCGTCCATGGCCGACATCTTCGCCGGCGCCGACGTCGTGTGGGCGTGGCGCGCGGACGGGACCGCGCCGATCGACGCCGACGGCACCTCGGTGAGCCACGGCGACTTCACCACCCGCGGCAGCTACTACGCCGCCGGCATCTCGCTCGCCCCGCTCTCGGGCGGGAGCTGGAGCGTGATCGCGCCGTCGTGGGACTCGCTGCGCGTCTACGTGTTCGACAAGCAGGGCAACGTGCGGCCCGGATGGCCCCTGGTCACGAATCAGGCGGTGTGGTCGGCGGTCGCGGTCGGCGACCTCGACAACGACGGGTCGCGCGAGCTGGTGTTCGCCTCGAACGGCGACCGCTTCTACGTCATGCGCGCGAACGGCACCGAGTGGATGGACGGCGACTCCGACCCCGGCACGATCGGGGTCTTCAAGGTGCTCGCGAGCCAGTACAACTACGGATCGCCGGCCCTCGCCGACCTCGACGGGAACGGCGTGCTCGACATCGTCTACGCCGGCTTCGAGGGCAAGCTGTTCGCCTGGCGCCCGGACGGCTCCAGCCTGCCCGGGTTCCCCGCGACCATCGGCGCCGGCACCACCGGGTCGGTCGCGATCGGCCACCTCGACGGGCCCGGGGACAGCCAGCTCGAGATCGTCGTGACCTCGGCGAACGACTCGCTCTACGTGTTCAAGTCGGACGGCGGGCGTCGCGCGGGATTCCCGATCGGGATCCGGCTCGGCGGCACCAGCAAGAACCCGTCGCCGGCGATCGCCGACATGAACCTGGACGGCTTCGCGGACATCGTCGTCGCCGGCACCGACGGGAAGATCCACGTCTACGACCGCAACGGGGTCGGCAACCCGAACTTCGTCAACGTGCGCTACAGCGCGATCACGGACGGCTACGCCTCCGAGAGCAGCCCGGCGGTGGCCGACCTCGACGGCGACGGCCTGCCGGACGTGATCATGGGGGACGAGAACGGCGTGCTGAACGGCATCTCCGGGACCGGCCAGGTGATGCCGGGCTTCCCCATCCAGCTCGGCGGCGAGGTGCGCGGGGCGCCGGCGGTGTGCGACTGCGACGGCGACGGCATGAGCGAGATCGTGGTCTCCTCGTGGGACAAGAAGACCTACATGTGGGACTACGACTTCCCGTTCTCGCCCGGCGGGCCGCCGCCGTGGCCGCAGTTCCACCACGACGCCGCCCGTACCGGACGCGCGAACGCGCCGGTGTACCTCGACGCGCCGCCGTCCGCCCCGCTGCCGCGGGCGCTGGCGGTCGAGCTGTCGCGGCCGGAGCCCAATCCCGCCCGGGGGCTGACGCGCCTGCAGTGGGCGGTACCGGCCGGGCAGGCGGGGGCGGACCTCGACCTGTCGGTCTACGACCTCGCCGGACGGCGGCTCGCCACGCTCGCCGCCGGCCGCGCGATCGAGGGCCGCTTCGCGCTCGACTGGGACCTGCGGGCGGACGGCGCCGCGCGCCTCGAGAGCGGCGTCTACTTCCTGCGCATCCGGGTCGGCGCCCTGACGGCCTCCCGCAAGCTGGTCGTGATGCCCTGAGGCATCGCGGCCCCGCGTCCGGGCGACCCCTCGCCGGACGCGGGGCCCGCCGCCCGGGCCGCCCGCGCGCGCGCGGTCTTGACCCCCGCCGAACCGCGCCCGTAGTGTCGGCGCCCGTCCGTTCCCACGTCCGCCGCCCCGAGGTCCGCCACCGATGAGCGTCCGCGTCCGTTTCGCCCCCAGCCCGACCGGGCACCTGCACGTGGGGGGCGCGCGCACCGCCCTCTACAACTACCTGCACGCGCGCGGGAAGGGCGGCACGTTCATCCTGCGCATCGAGGACACCGACGCCGCGCGCTCGACCCCGGAGTCGCTGGCGGCGATCTTCGACGGCATGCGCTGGCTCGGCCTGACGTGGGACGAGGGGCCCGAGGCGGGAGGGGCCCACGGCCCGTATCTGCAGTCCGAGCGCGTCCCCCTGTACCGCGAGCACGCGGCCGCGCTGGCCGCGTCGGGCGCCGCCTATCCCTGCTACTGCACGCCGGGGGAGCTCGAGGAGCGGCGCACCGCGCAGGCAGCGCGCGGCGAGCCGCCCCGCTACGACGGGCGCTGCCGGGCGCTCGACGCCGCCGGGCGCGCCGCCCGTGAGGCGGAGGGTCGCACGGCGGCGCTGCGGTTCGCGCTCCCGGGGCCCGGCGAGACGGCGTGGGAGGACGTCATCCGCGGGCGGGTGGCGTTCCGCAACGAGGTGCTGGACGACTTCGTGCTGGTCCGCTCGGACGGGCTGCCGACGTACAACTTCGCCTGCGTCGTGGACGATCACCTGATGGAGATCAGCGACGTCATCCGCGGCGACGACCACATCTCGAACACGCCCCGCCAGCTGCTGCTCTACCGCGCCCTGGGATGGACACCCCCCCGCTTCGCGCACGTGCCGATGATCCTCGGGGAGGACGGCACCCGCCTCTCGAAGCGCCACGGGGCCACCTCGGTCGCCGCCTACCGCGACCTCGGCCACCTGCCGGAGGCGCTCGTCAACTTCCTCGCCCTGCTCGGCTGGTCGCTGGACGGCAAGCGCGAGCTGTTCTCGCTCGCCGAGCTGGAGCAGGCCTTCCGCCTCGAGCGGGTGGGTTCCAACCCCGCGATCTTCAACCTCGAGAAGCTGGAGTGGATGAACGGCCAGCACATGCGCGCGCTGCCCGAGGAGGAGCGGGTGCGGCGCGTGACGGAGTTCCTGGCCGGCCGCGGCTACGACCCGGCCGCGCGCACGCCGGAGTGGCGGGCGGCGCTGGTGCGGGCGATCGGGGACCGGCTCAAGACGCTGGCCGATGCCGAGCGCTACGGCGGCTTCGCGCTGCGCGAGGCGCTCGAGGTGGATCCCCAGGCCTGGGAGGAGCTGCGCTCGAAGCCCGAGATCGGCCCGCGTCTCGCCGAGCTGGGCCGCCGGATCGCCGCCGAGCCGGACTTCGGCCTCGCGAGCCTCGAGGCCGTGACGCGGGGGCTGGCCGCGGAGCTCGGCATCAAGGCGGGCGAGCTCATGGGGGCGACCCGGGTCGCGCTCACCGGGCGCAAGGTGGCGCCGGGGCTGTTCGAGGTGATGGCGCTGCTGGGTCGCGAGCGGACGCTCGCGCGGCTGCGCGCGGCGGCGGCGCGCTGGGCGGAGGAGTCGCCCCACGCGAACGTCTGAGCGGCGCGAACGCCCGGCCCTGCTTGCCGGGCCCACAGGCCTTTGTTAGATTGCGCCGCGCCATCGCTGCCCGGTGGTGTAACGGTAGCACGACTGGCTCTGGACCAGTTAGTCGAGG
>CAZKQE010000142.1:3776-7196 GCA_964554725.1 uncultured bacterium | reverse complement strand
GCGAGCTTCACGCGGTCGCGCGCGGCGGTGCTGATCACACTGGCCTCCTTGTGCCACTCGGGCTCGGACGCGGGGTTGGGGTCGAGGATATCGGGAGCCGGCCGTTCACCGCCGAGAGAGACCGGAGAGCGGCGCCTCGGGAGTACCGGGTGTCTGCGCGTGGATGTGCAGGTGGGGCTCGTCCGACTGCCCGCTGTTACCCACGAGGCCGAGCCGGTCGCCGGCTTCCACGGCGTCCCCCTCCCCGCCCCATCACCCCTCCACCCATTCGACGCCGCGCTCGCCCGCGGACACCGCGCCGAGGCTCGCCACGGTCTCGCCGGCGCCCTGGAGGTCGCGCGCCAGCGCATCGTGTTCCCCGGGGGCGCACACCACGATCATGCCGATGCCGAGGTTGAACGCCTCGCGCGCGTCCTCCTCGGGCACGCCGCCCGCCCCGACCAGCCAGCGGAACAGCGGCGGGCGCGGCCACGCCGACGCCCGGACGCGGGCGCGGCATCCCTCCGGCAGCACGCGCACCAGGTTGCCGGCGATGCCGCCTCCGGTCACGTGCGCGAGCGCGCGCACCCGTCCCGCCGCCAGCGCCGGCGCCAGCGCCGGACCGTACCAGCGGTGCGGGGCGAGCAGCGCGGCTCCCAGCGTCTCGCCCCGCCCGCCCGGGAGCGGGTCGTCGAGGGCCAGACCCGAGGCCGCGAGCACGCGGCGGGCGAGCGAGTAGCCGTTCGTGTGGAGCCCGTCCGACCCCAGCCCCAGCAGCCGGTCGCCGGCGGACACCGCGCCGCCGTCGAGCAGCCGCCCCTCCTCGACCACGCCGATCATGCAGCCCGCGATGTCGACGACGCCGTCGAGGTAGGTGTCCGGCATCTCGGCGGTCTCGCCCCCCAGCAGCGCCGCACCGACCTGCCGGCAGGCGCGGCTCATCCCCTCGACCGCCGCCCGGACGACGTCGGCGTCCAGCCGCGCCTGGGCGATGTAGTCGAGGAAGGCGAGCGGCCGGGCGCCGTGGACCAGCAGGTCGTCGGCGCAGTGGTGGACCAGGTCGGCGGCGGCGTCCGCCACCCGGCCGGCGGCGAGGGCGAGGTGGAGCTTGGTGCCGACCCCGTCCATCGTGGCGGCGAGCAGGCGGCCGCCGCCGCCGGGCCACTCCGTCACGCCGGCGAAGCCGCCCACCAGCCGCCGCACGCCGGGGCCCCAGGTGGTCCGCGCGGCCTCGCCGAGCGAGCGCTTCATCGCGTCCGCGCGGGCGATGTCGACGCCGGCGTCGCGGTAGCGCATCACGCCTGGGCCGTGCGGGGGCGGACGCGCAGCGAGCGCAGCTCCTCGCTGCTCGGGCTCGGGATGAGCGGGAAGGCCCCCTGCGACTCGAGCCGCAGCAGGCAGCCGACCACGTCGGCGTCGAACTGGGTGCCGGCGCCCTGCCGCAGCTCCCGGAGGGCCGACTCCACGGACAGGGCGCGGCGGTACGGGCGGTCCGAGGTCATGGCGTCGAACGCGTCGGCCACGTTGAGGATGCGCGCGCCGATCGGCACGTCGGCGGTGAGGAGGCCGTACGGATAGCCGCGTCCGTCGGGCCGCTCGTGATGGCTGCGAACGATCTCGGCGGCGCGGCGCAGCGCGCGCACCCGCTTCACGATCGCCGCCCCGGCGGCGGGATGCCCGCGCAGCGTGCGCTGCTCCTCGTGGGACAACGAGCCCGGCTTCTGCAGGATGTGCTGGTGGTGGGGGCCGATCTTGCCCAGGTCGTGCACCAGCGCGGCGTACTCGATCTCGTCCACCTCCCGCTCGCTGAGCCGCAGCCCGCGCGCGAGGCGCACCGAGTACCCCGAGACCCGCACCGAGTGCTGCCGCGTGTAGGGGTCCACCTCCTCCAGCACCTCGGAGAGGGCGCGCACGAAGTCCTTGAGGTCGGTGCGGATCTCGACGTACAGCTGGAACGAGTGACGGGCCACCATGAACGGGATCGCGAACAGGAGCAGCCCGATCGGCCCCGCCCCCAGGTAGACGACCGCCACCAGCGTGCCGAGCGCGATGAACGAGAGGTGGTGGAGCATCCCGTCGAGGAAGATGCGCTGCCACTGGCGCCAGATCGTGGGACCGGTGGTGAGCCCGACCACGGTCGAGACGAACAGCGAGTTGCACAGGAAGTAGACGCCGCCGCACGCGAGCAGGGCCGGGATGTCGCGCGCCACGTCGAGCTGCCCCACCCGGCCCCCGCTGGCGGTGAAGGCCCAGCCGGCGGCGAAGGCGGTGAGGCCGAAGATCGCCATGTTGTGGACCACCTTCACCAGCGGCTTGCGCAGCACCAGCGACTGGGCGACGAAGGTGGCGATGACGTTGAACCAGGCCGTGGTGACCGGGCCGAGGATCAGCAGGCAGGCGAGGTCGAGCACCGCCCCGACCGAGACGTAGCCGCCGCCGGGGAGCGGGACCGCGGTCGCCTCGCTCAACACCATGAGCAGCAGGACGATCACCGCGGCGGTGGGGTCGATCGGTCCGGCCCCGGGGGTGAACGCGGCGAACGCCACCAGCGCCGCGGCGACCACGGCCGCGTAGTAGGCGCGGAAGATTCGCGGATGTCGCGGGGCGAGAGGTTCGTTCACGAGGTCCTGTCGCCGGGGACGGCGGATCGATCGACCGCGGGGGACGACTTGGAGACCGACACCCGAACTGGAGCCTGTTCCCTTCACATCACATCAACGGCTCGACGACGTTACCAGCCCGCCTTGCCGAAGAAGCTGATGAGCTCGATGAGAATGACTTCCATGGTGGCCCCACCTCCTTGGACTCGGATTTTGCGTCGTGCTGCGACTTCGGTGGGTCCGCTTCGCATCAATCGCTGGGAAGGCTCGCTCCGCTTCCTCCTAGGTGGATGTCGGTCTCAACACGTACTCGGTGGGCACCCGCGTCGGGAGCCCGCCGACGATGCGATTCAGTGCGGCGAGGGTGGCGAGCACCACCGCCTGCTGGGCGTCCTGCTCGACCGCGCAGCTGCCGACCAGCGTCTTCTCCTGCCGGTGGGCGAGCAGCGACAGCGCGACGAGCGCCATCCGCCGCCGGCCGACCCGCACGAACTCGACCTCGGGATGGCTGAACGCCACCTCGCCGTCGAGGAACTCCTGCACCGCCGCCAGCGTCGCCTGCGCGACCAGCCGGTGCGCGCCGTCGCGGGTGCTCCAGCCGGACGCCCCGCCCATGCGGGCGAGGCCCTTCCAGCGCAGCTCGACCTGCGCCTGGGTGCGCGGTCCCGAGACGAACAGATTGACGCTGCCGAAGCGGATGCGCTCGGCGCCCGCGGTCTCGAACTCCGGCTCCGGCCCCGGCGCCGGCGCCGCACGCGCCGAGGGAGCGACCGCCGGCGCCGGGGCCGGTGCGACCGCGGGCTCGGACGGCGCGGGCTTCGTGAACGCCACCGAGACGACG
>CAZKQE010000142.1:0-3766 GCA_964554725.1 uncultured bacterium | reverse complement strand
GCGCACGCTCTGCTTCGGGGGCCGCTTCGAGCGCGTGAGGACGTGCACCTCGCGGATCTCGTCGCCCTCGAGCTGGATGCTGACGCCTTCGACGTCGCGCAGCGTGAGGATCGCGGACTCGGCCTGGGCGGTCCACGGGGTCTGCCGGGTATCCAGTGTCAGGACGCGGTCCCTCCCTTCCCGATCGGGGTCGAACCGCCGGAGACTAGCACACCCCTCGCCGCCGCGGCCATGACCGTCCCCCCACCGCGTCCGCGGAGGCATCCGGCGGCGGTGGCGGAGTTTAGAACAGCGGATCGAGCCGGAAGGAGACCATGCGGTGGAGCGAGGCGACCCGGCCGGAGATCTCCTCGGGCGTGGTCTCGACCAGCCGCCGCGGGCTGAACGACTCGATCGCCAGCGAGGCCATCGCGGCCCCGCAGGCGAGGCCCTGCCGGAGCGCGTCCCCGTCCAGCGAGCCGCAGCGGGAGAGCCAGCCCAGGAACCCGCCGGCGAACGAGTCGCCGGCCCCGGTCGGGTCGCGGAGCACCGGGAGCGGGAAGGCGGGGGTGATGAACATCTCGTCGCGGGACCGGTAGAGCGCCCCGTGCTCCCCCTTCTTGATCACCACCGCGCGGGCCCCCTGCTCGATGAGGCGCGCCGCGGCCGCCGCCAGCTGGGTCTCGCTCGAGAGGGCGCGCGCCTCCTCCTCGTTCAGCAGCGCCACGTCCACCCGGCGCAGCACGTCCACGACCCGCTCGGGCTTGCGGGCGATCCAGTAGTTCATGGTGTCCGACACCACCAGCGTCGGCGACCGCATCTGGTCGAGCACCTCGAGCTGCAGGTCGGGGTCGATGTTGGCGAGGAAGACGAACGGGCAGCCGCGGTGGCGGGACTCCAGTCGCGGGTGGAAGGTGGAGAAGACGTTCAGCTGCGTCTCGAGCGTGTGGGCGTGGCCGAGCTCGGCCCGGTACTCGCCGCGCCAGCGGAAGGTGCGACCGGGGGCGGTCTCGAGCCCGCCCAGATCCACCCCGCGGGCCTCGAACAGCTCCCGGTGCTCGGCGGGGAAGTCCTCGCCCACCACCGCCACCATCCGCACCGGGGCGAAGTGGCTCGCCGAGCACGAGAAGTACGAGGCCGAGCCGCCCAGCGCCTCCTCGACCTCGCCGTAGGGCGTGCGCACGGAGTCGAGCGCGACCGAGCCGACGACCAGGATGTCCCGCGCCGCGCTCACGCGTCGGCCTCGACCGCGCGCTCCATCCGCTCGGGCGCCGACACCCCGAGCAGCGCCAGGCCGTTCGCCAGCACCTGCCGGGTCGCGGCGGCGACCGCCAGCCGGACGGCGGAGCGCTCGCGGTCGTCGCCGACCACCCGGCACACGTGGTAGAAGCGGTGGAACGCCGCCGCGGTCTCGGTGAGATAGGTCGGGATGCGGTGCGGCTCGCGCGCGACCGCCGCCCCGCGCACGACCTCGGGGAAGGTCGCCAGCCGGCGCAGCAGCGCGGACGCCTCGGGCACCGCCAGCTCGGCGGCCGGGACCGGCGTGGCGGCCGCCGGGGCGAGCCCGCGCTCGGCCGCGAACCGCAGCAGCGAGGCGACGCGGGCGTGCGCGTACTGCACGTAGTAGGCGGGGTTCTCGTCGTTCTGCCGCCGGGCCAGATCGAGGTCGAAGTCGAGGTGTGCCCCGGTCGAACGCATGAGGAAGAAGAACTTGGCGCAGTCGGCGCCGACGTCGGCGACCAGCTCGCGCAGCGTGGTGAACTCCCCCGCCCGCTTGCTCATCCGCACCGGCGCGCCGTCCGACATCAGATTCACCTGCTGGACGATGATCACCTCGAGGAAGTCCGGATGGCCGAGCGCCGCCAGCGCCGCCTGCATGCGCGCGACGTAGCCGTGGTGGTCCGGCCCCCACAGGTCGATCGCGCGCCGGAAGCCGCGCGCCTGCTTGTCGCGATGGTAGGCGATGTCCGGCAGCAGGTAGGTGGGGGTGCCGTTCCCGCGCACCAGCACCCGGTCCTTCTCGTCGCCGTGGGCCGCGCTGCGCAGCCAGGTCGCCTCGCCCCCCTCGCGCGTCGCCCCCTCGCCGTGCCCGCCCGCGCCGGCGTCGGCGCCCTCGGCGCCGGTCTCCGGCACCGACGCCCGGTAGACCGCGCCCCGCGCCTCGAGCGCCCGCAGCGTCTCCTCGACCGCCGCCCCGGCGTGCAGGGAGGACTCCCGGTACCAGCGCGCGAACGAGACGCCGTAGTCGCGCAGGTCCGCCTGCTGGGAGGCGATCATGCGCTCGAGCGCCTGGTCGCGGAACCAGGCGGACCCGTCCGTGCGCCCGAGCGCGGCCCGGCCCTCCGCCTCGGGCAGCGCGGCGGCGACCTCCCGCACGTACTCTCCGAGGTAGCCCTCGGCGGGGAACGGGCGCTCGAGACCGTGGTGCTCGGCGAAGCGCGCCGCCACCGACTCGCCGAGCAGGTCCACCTGCCGGCCGGCGTCGTTGACGTAGAACTCGCCCTCGGCCTGATGCCCGGTGGCGTCGAGCAGCCGCACGAGCGTGGAGCCGACCGCCGCCGCCCGCGCGCTGACGATGTTGAGCGGCCCGGTCGGGTTCGCGCTCACGTACTCGACCAGCACCCGCTCGGGCGCGACCAGCGAGGAGCGGCCGAACGAGGCCCCGGCGGCGAGCACGCGGGCCGGGATGCCGGCGATGAACGGCGCCGCGTAGCGGAAGTTCAGGAACCCGGGGCCCGCCACTTCGAGCGGGTCGAACACCGCCGGGTCGCGCGGGAACGCGGCGGCGAGCGCCTCGGCGAGGGCGCGCGGCGGCCGCTTCGCCTCGCGCGCCAGCCCCAGCGCGAGGTTGCAGGTCCAGTCGCCGTGCGCCGGGTCGCGCGGCACCGCCAGCTCGAGGCGGGCGATCCGCTCCGGGGAGTGCAGGCCGAGCGCGCGCAGCGCCTCGGCCAGCCCGTCAGCGAGGGTCGTCCAGACCAAGGTCCACCTTGCGCGCGTCGCCCCACAGCCGCTCGAGCAGGTAGTACTCGCGGGTCTTCTCGTGGAACACGTGCACGACCACCTCGACGTAGTCGAGCAGCAGCCAGCGGCGTCCGGCCAGCCCCTCGACGTGCCAGGGGGCGGCACCCAGTCCGTGCAGGCGCTCCTCGACCGCCTCGGCGATCGCCTTGACCTGGATCTCGCTCGCTCCGGAGCAGATGAGGAAGTAGTCGGCGACCCCGGCGAGGCCGCGCAGGTCGAGCGCGACCGGGTCCTGCGCCTTCTTCACGGCGGCGGCGGCGGCGGCGGCGCGCAGGAGCTGGAGGGCGGAGGCCGGCGAGGGCGCGCGGTGGCGGGCGGTCAAAGCGGGGCGGGGTCCCGTGGACGGCGGGCGGTCGGGGAGTTCAGTGGTCGCGCCGGACGGCGTAGTCGATGGCCCGGTCGAGCGCCCGGCGGGCCGCGCCGTCGTCCTCCGACGCGAGCAGCCGCCGCGCCGTGTCGGCGTGGGCGAGCGCCCGCGCCCGGGCGTACTCGAAGCCGCCGCAGCGCTCGACCAGCGTCTTGAGCCGCGCCCACTCGGCGACCGTCCAGCGCTTCTTGCGCGCGAGCAGTCGCAGCCGCCGGCGGTCGGCGGTTCCCGCCTGGCGCAGGGCGGCGATCAGCGGCAGCGTCACCTTGCCGTCGGCGAGGTCGGAGCCCACCGGCTTGCCGGTGACCTCGGGATCGGCGAGGTAGTCGAACAGGTCGTCGACGATCTGGAACGCGAGCCCCACGGACTCGCCGAAGCGCCGGTAGCGGCGCCGGCGGC
>CAZKQE010000141.1:0-7222 GCA_964554725.1 uncultured bacterium | reverse complement strand
CGCTCCGGCGAACGGCCCTTCCCGCCCGCCTGCGGCCGCCGGACGGCGGCCCCGCGTGCGGCGGCGCTGAGGTCGTAACGACTTCTTCCGCAATCGGTTAGGACCTCCATGACGGTCTCGACCCCCGCCGGGCGGCGGCGGACCTCGGGACGGCGGGGCGGGCGCGCGCGTCCGCATGGGCCGGGTCGCGCCCGGCCGCCGCGGGTCCACGAACCTTCGCGGCGCGTCGCTCGTCCAATTGCCGGACGCGGCTGTCGGGGCTCTCCGGCGCGTCTTCCGCTCTCGCAACGCACCCCGCGGACCGGCTACATTCGCCGGCCGACCGCCGTCCGCCGTCCCCACCCGCCGAGGGTCCCTCCATGTCGCGTCGCGCCGCCCTGTCGCTGGGCCTCCTGCTCCTCCTCCCCACCGTCGCCTTCGCCCAGACCGCCGGGGAGGCCACCAGCCTGCGGGGGAGGTTCCGCGACCCCACGTCCCAGACGGCGGTGCCCGACGTCGCCGTGCGGCTGGTGCGGATCGCCGACACGACCGACGTGCGCCGGGTGACGGCGAAGGAGGACGGCTCGTTCGAGGTGACCGGCCTCGGCGTCCACAGCTACCGGCTCGAGGCGAGCCGGGTCGGCTACGCGCCGCTGCGGACGATCATCCGGGTGACGCGCAAGGACCAGGATGCCGGCGTGCTCGCGCTGGTGCCCGAGTCGGTCCCGGTGAGCGGCATCACGGTGAGCGAGTCGCCCCCGCCGGCCACCCAGAAGGCGGACACCACCGAGTACCGCGCCGGCGCGGTGAAGACGCACCGCGACGCCAGCGCCGAGGACCTGGTGCAGAAGCTGCCCGGGGTCACGATCGAGGGCGGCCAGGTCAAGGCCCAGGGCGAGAACGTCCAGCAGGTGCTGGTGAACGGCCGGCCGTTCTTCGGCAGCGACCCGACCGCGGCGATGCGCAACCTGCCGGCCGAGGTCGTGGACCGCATCCAGGTGTACGACCGCCAGAGCGATCAGTCCGAGTTCAGCGGCTTCGACGACGGCCAGTCGCAGCGGACGATGAACTTCATCCTGCGCGACCAGAAGATGCAGTTCGGCAAGGTCTACGCCGGCGGCGGCGACCAGGACCGCTACCAGGCGGGCGGCAACGCCAGCGTGGTGCGCGGCACCACGCGCCTGACCGCGATCGGCATGTCGAACAACGTGAACCAGCGCAACTTCTCGCCCCAGGACCTGTTCGGGGCGATGAGCGGGAGCGGCGGCGGCGGCGGGCCGCGGATCATGATGATGGGCGGCGGCGGCGGGCGGCGGCCGGGCGGCGGCGGCGGGAACTTCGTGTTCCGCGGCGGCGGCGGCTTCGGCGGCGGCCAGTTCGATCCCAGCAGCTTCCTCATCGGCCAGCAGTCGGGCATCAGCACCACGCACTCCGGCGGGCTCAACTACGCGGGGCAGTGGGGGCCGCGGCTCGCGGTCACCTCGAGCCTGTTCGCGAGCGACTCCGACACCGACAACCAGCAGATCCTGACGCGTCAGTACCTGCCCCCGCAGGACTCGCTCGCCTACTACGACCAGAACTCGCTCACCGACAGCCGCAACCGCAACCAGCGGTTCGACGCCCGGCTCGAGTGGACGCCGGACTCCGTCAACTCCGTCATCTGGCAGCCGCGGTTCTACTTCCAGCGGACCGACGCCACCAGCCTCGGCGACGCGGCGAACACGACCGGCCTCGGCGACCCGCTCAGTGCGGCGACCAGCCGCACGACCGAGTCGAACGACGGCCACAACCTGTCGAGCCGGCTGACGCTGCGCCACCGGTTCCCCAAGCGCGGGCGCAACGTCTCGGCCGAGCTCAACCTGGGACGCAACCTGCGCGACGGCACCTCGGCCCAGCGCTCGCTCACCGAGTACTACGACGGCCCGACGACCACCGGCGACACCCTCGACCAGCGCTCGACCGCGCACACCGTGACGAACTCGTTCTCGACGCGGATCGCCTTCACCGAACCCCTGAGCCAGCGCTTCCGGCTGCAGGCGATCTACCACCCGTCCCTCACCCGCGGCGACAGCGACCCGCGCGGCTTCCGCTTCGACCCGCTCACCGGCGACTACACGCGGCCCGACAGCGCACTCTCGAACTCGTATCGGAACCGCACGACCGTGCACAACGGCGGCCTCGCACTGCTCTACACGCGCGGAGCGTGGCGTCTGCTCTCGAACGCCTCGATCGAGCACACGATCCTGCGCTCCGAGCAGACCTTCCCGCAGAGCCGGCTCACCGAGCGCACGTTCGACGACTTCGTCCCCTCGGTGACGCTCACCGGCACGTTCGCGAACCGCCGCAACCTGCGGCTCGCGTGGCGCACCTCGAGCACCGTGCCCAACATCGGTCAGCTCCAGAACGTGGTGAACAACTCGAACCCGCTCTCGCTCTCGACCGGCAACCCCGACTTGCGCACCGCCTACAACCACACCCTGTCGCTGCGCCTGTCGGAGGCGGATCCCGCGCGGTCGCGCAGCAAGTTCATGTTCCTCAACGTCACCCGCACCGCCCATCCGATCGGCAACTCGACCTTCACCGCACCGACGGACACCACGGTGGACGGCGTGTTCCTGGCGCGCGGCACGCAGCTCACGCGACCGGTCAACCTCGACGCCTCGTGGAACGCGAACCTGTTCGGGGTCGTGAGCCGGCCGCTCCCGTTCCTCAAGAGCATCCTGAGCCTGAACGGCGGCGCCACGCTCACCCGCACCCCGAGCCTGGTGAACGACGTCACGAACCTGGCGCGGAGCTACGTCGTGCGCTCGGGCGTGGTGCTGTCGAGCAACATCAGCGAGAACCTCGACTTCACGGTGTCCTACTGGGGCAACTACAACATCTCCCGCAGCACCCTGAGCACGGCCAGCACCGGTGACTACTTCTCGCACAGCGCCGGACTGCGGCTGAACGCCGTCGTGGGCCCGGGCATCGTGCTGCGGCAGGAGGTGAACCACAACCTGCAGAGCGGCGTGCCGTCGGCCTACGGACAGGACGTCATGCTGATGACCAGCACGATCGGCAAGAAGTTCCTCAAGAACGGCCGCGGCGAGCTGCGCCTGACCGCCACCGACGTGCTGCAGGAGAACCGCTCCGTGAGCCGCAGCGTCACCGAGACCTACGTCGAGGACTCCCGCGACCGCACGCTCGGCCGCTACTTCCAGGCGGTCTTCACCTACTCGTTCCGTTCCGGCGGCACCGGGCCCGGGTCCGGGATGCCCGGCATGCCGATGCTGCACTAGGACCTCCGCGGCGCCCGCCCCGTCGCCTCCGGGCGGGCGCCGCGCGCCGGGATCACGGCCCGGGCGGCCGCGGCCGCGCGGGTGCGCTACACTGCGCCGTCCACCGCCCCCGCGGACGCCCGAGGCGACCCGCATGCCGAGACCCCACGGCCTCTCGAAGTCCCGCTTCACCGCCGGGCTCCAGTGCCACCGCCAGCTGTGGTGGCGCGTCCACGAGCCGGGCGCGCCCGAGCTGACGCCCGACCCCCTGCAGCAGGCGGTGTTCGACCAGGGCACGCGCGTCGGCGAGTTCGCGCGCGGCTACCTCCCGGGCGGCACCCTGATCGACCGGCCCTACACGGACGTCGAGGGGAAGCTCGCCGACACCCGGGCGGCGCTCGCGAGCGACACCCCGGCGATCTACGAGGCGTCGTTCCGCGCCGACGGGATCTTCGTCGCCGTGGACATCCTGGTGCGCGACGGCGCCGGCTGGCGGATCGTCGAGGTCAAGTCGAGCACGTCGGTGAAGGACGAGCACCTGCCCGACGTCGCGGTGCAGGTCCACGTCCTGCGGCGCTCGGGCCTCACCGTGACCGGCGCCGACGTCATGGTGCTGAACCGCGACTGCACCCACCCCGACCTGAGCGACCTGTTCCAGCGCACGGACGTCGGCGCCCGCGTCGAGCCGCTGCTGGCGGACGTCCCGCGGCTCGCCGGCGCGCAGATCGCGATGCTCGCCGGCCCGCTCCCCGAGGTGCCGGTCGGCCCCCACTGCCGCGCGCCCTACGCGTGCCCGTTCCTCGCCCGCTGCTGGCCGGAGACGCCCGCCCACCACGTGAGCACGCTGTTCCGGGTCCGGAACGGCGGCGCCGAGCTGCTCGCGCGGGGCTGGGACACCCTCCACGACCTGCCGGACGACCTGCGGCTCAACCCGCAGGCGGACCGGCAGCGTCGCGCGGTGCGGGCCGGGCGACTGCTGGTCGAGGGCGACCTCGCCGGGGCCCTCGCGCGCTTCGCGGGCCCGCTCGCCTTCCTCGACTTCGAGACCGTGAACCCGGCGATCCCGCTGTGGCCCGGCTGCCATCCGTACGACCAGGTGCCGGCGCAGTTCAGCTGCCACCGCGAGACTCCGGCGGGGGGCCTCGAGCACGCCGCGTGGCTCCCCGAGGGCCCCGGCGACCCGCGCCCGGGGCTGGCGGCGCGCGTGGTCGCGGCGTGCGCCGGCGCGCGCACGGTGGTCGCCTACAACATGTCGATCGAGCGCGGCTGCCTCGAGCACCTCGCGCGCGCGGTGCCGGCCGAGGCGGCCGCACTCCACGACGTCGCCGCCCGGCTCGCGGACGCGCTCCCGGTCGTGCGCGACCACGTCTACCATCCCGACTTCGGCGGCAGCTTCAGCCTCA
This sequence comes from uncultured bacterium, assembly GCA_964554725.1. Classification (GTDB taxonomy): domain Bacteria; phylum Eisenbacteria; class RBG-16-71-46; order RBG-16-71-46; family RBG-16-71-46; genus WS-11. The sequence continues at coordinate 2,580 of CAZKQE010000141.1, read as the reverse complement.
AACGGGTGCTGCCCGCGCTGGTGCCGGACCTCTCCTACGCGGACCTGCCGATCGCCGACGGCCAGACGGCATCGCTCGAGCTGATGCGGCTCGTGGCCGGCGACGACGGGCTCGCACCGTCGGCACGGAGCGCCCGGCGCGACGACCTGCTCCGCTACTGCGAGCGCGACACGCGGGCGCTGGTGCGGGTGCTGGAGCGGCTGCGCGAGCTGGCCTGAGCGCGGGCGGGCGCCGCACGGCCGTCTCCGCTCCGGCGAGCTACCTCAGGCCCTCGACCACGTGCAGATCCACGAGCTGCATGTAGTAGGTGTAGGCGTAGGCGGTCAGATCGACGTTCATCCGCAGGCGCCCGACCCGGTAGATCCCGGTCGGATCGGGCGGAGTGAGCTCGCGCCACACCTCGCGATCGCCGCGATCGAGGTCCACCCGATAGATGCGGGCGGGCAGTTCGTCGGTACGGTAGACGAGCACCGCGTTGGCATCGGTGAGCCAGCGCACGATGCGATCGTTGCGCGTGAGGTGCGGGATCGGCTGCGAGTCGGCCCCGTCCAGGGTGTAGGTGCGATGCTCCTGGTCGGAGTTGATCGCCGCCACCGAGGTCCCGTCGGGCCGCACGTGGAATTCCATGAAGTCGATCCCCTCGGGCGTGAACGCCTGGTGTTCGCCGGAGACGGGGTCGAGCAGGTAGAGCCGGATGCCGCGGCCGGGCTCGCTGGCCGAGACGACCAGCCGCCGGTCGTTCGGCAGCCAGCGCGGGTAGTGGCAGAACAGATCGCCCATCGGGATCGACCGCGGCTCGCCGACCCCGGTGGGGAGCAGGAACATCCCCCCCTTGGTGCCGCCGTAGAGGGCCCCGATGACCCAGGCACCATCGGGCGAGATCGCCCGCGCCGAACCGTCCCCGAGCCGGATCGCAGGCGAGCCGTCGGTCGGTCGCAGGTAGATCGAGCCGGCCTCGCCGCCGCCCTCGGCGGTCTCGTCCAGCAGCAGCATGCGTCCGTCGGGCGACAGGTCCTGGAGCAGCGACCAGTCGAGCCACGAGTAGTCCCGCTCGTGGGTCTCGCCGGGCGGCAATCCGTTGATCCCCGCGCGTTCGGGTCCGTGCCCGAGCAGCACGCGGCCGTCGCGGGCGATGTCGTGCAGGGTCAGGTTGCTCGCGACCTGGAGCACGCGACGCTGCGTGCCGTCGAGCGCCGCCGCGTAGAGGCCGCGCGCGGCGCCGCCGCGATCGGCGGTGAACCACACCTCGCGGCCGTCCGGCGACCACGCCAGGCCCCGCATGGTGCCCCACAGGTCGGTCAGGGCGCGCCGCTCGCCGCGGCGGTCCACCACCGCGACCACGGCCGAGTCGCTGTTCCGGCTCGGATGGTCCATGAAGGCGATGAGCTGGCCGTCGGGCGAGATCCGCATCCAGCTGATCCAGCCCGCCGTCTTGTGGAGGACGTTCCCGACCGGGTACTCGAGACGGATCATCCCCTCCTTCCAGCGCACGATCGCGAGCTGGGCGCCGTCGGGACTCCAGTCGGCGGCGTGGACGTCGTGGAGCAGCTCGCGGGCGGCTCCGCCCATCGGCGGCACCCGCGCCAGGGTCCCGCGCCGGTCGAACGACGTGACGAACTCGGTGCGCAGGAGCATCGCCATCTCGTTCGTCGGAGCGACGCTCAGGAGGTCGGTGTCGCGGAAGCCCAGGGTGCGGGCCTCGGGGTTGCCGATGTGGGCCCAGAAGATCTCGAGCGGCTTGCCCTCCCAGCTCGCGCTGTAGATGACCGAGTGGGCGTCGGCGGTGAACCGCGCGGACCAGATGCACCCACGGCGGAAGGTGATGCGCTGGTAGCCGGCGCCCGGGCCGTCGGCCGCTCCGGCGCCGGCCGGCCGGTCCGGCGCCGCCGGCGCGAGTCCCCCGAACGCCTCGAGGCTGAACGCGAGGTCGCGGGCCGACTCGAAGCGCTCCCCGGCCGCCTTCTCCGTGCAGCGGCGGATGAGCGCGGAGAGCCCCGGTCCCTGCCGCTCGAGCTCGGCCGGGAAGCGCGGCAGGTCCTCACGCACGATCGCCGCCATGGTCTCGACCGGGGTATCGCGCCGGAACGGCGGCACGCCCGCCGCCATCTCGTGGAGGACGCAGCCGAGTGCGAAGACGTCGGCGCGGTGGTCGGCCGGCTCGCCGCGCACCTGTTCGGGGGCCATGTACCCCACCGTGCCGAGCACGCGCCCGGCCTCGGTCATCGTCGCGGCCAGGGAGTCCCCGGCGGCCGGCCCGTCGTCGTTGCGCACCAGCTTGGCGAGCCCGAAGTCGAGGATCTTGACGTGACCGTCGCGGGTGACGAACAGGTTCTCGGGCTTGAGGTCCCGATGGACGATGCCCTTGGCGTGGGCGGCGGCGAGGCCGCGGGCGATCTGGATGCCGAACTCGACCACCTTGCGGACCGGGAGCGGCCCGTCCACGAGGCGCGACCGGAGCGTCCCGCCCTCCAGCAGCTCGGAGACGATGAAGGGCGCGCCCTCGTGCGCCCCGATGTCGAGGATCGCAAGGACGATCGGGTGGTTGAGCGCTCCCGCCGCGCGAGCCTCCTGGTCGAATCG